>DATAIH010000016.1:0-26145 GCA_036262755.1 Candidatus Acidiferrum sp. | reverse complement strand
GACCTCTAACGGAGCCCCGCCAACTGTGGATACGAAATACGAGTTAGTCCACAAGCTAGGCAACCGACTTCGTAACGACGCGAACTCTTTTCGGAGGTCATGCGATGTTGCGCCCTTGATGTTCTTTACGAGGCGATGAATCCCAAATTGAGGATCAACCTCTACGAGTAAGTGAACATGATCTGGCATGACTTCCAGAGCAATAACCTCGGCTCGATACCTAGCAGCAATCTTACGGATCAGTTCTTCGAGTCGCTTGGCTATCTTGTCCACCAAAACTTTGCGCCTGTATTTCGGGCACCAAACAACGTGGTATGTGCTGCTGTAAACGACGTTGTTGTTCGACTTGTATCCTAGCATCATAAGCGCATGTTACTACGTTCGCTTTTTGTTTGTTAATATATAGACATTAGCCTTATATGGTTAAGCTTACCCCATGCCTAAAGGAAAGGGATTGCGCCCTCCCGTTGTTCAGCATGGCTATACCGGCCACTAACTAATATAGCAACGACTACCAGATTGCACCCACGGATTCCGGACGCTAAGCTCCGGACATTTCCTGGAGGAGGAGCGCCAATGATTCGTGGAATAAAGTTTGTAGGCATTCCGGTTCGCGATCAGGACGTTTCGCTCAAATTCTATACTCAGGCACTGGGGCTGAAGGTGGTCACCGACCAGCCCTTCACAGACAAGCAACGCTGGATTGAACTGCTCGTTCCCGGCGCAGAGACCGGCGTCGCCCTGTATACGCCCGAAGGTCACGAGAAACGTATTGGCGAGTTTCAGTCCATCTCATTCTGGTGTGACGACGTGTTTGCAAGTACCAAGGCGCTCAAGTCCAAAGGCGTTACCTTTTCTGAGGAACCCAGGAAGGAGCCCTGGGGAGCGATCGCCATCTTCAAAGACCCCGACGGGAATCAGTTCGCGCTATCCAGCAAAGTCAATCACAAATGACGAAGCCGCTTGGCAGAAAGCTAGGGCTGAATCCTGGCATGCGCGCATGGATCATTGCTCCGCCTCTTGGCTATCTGGAGGCTTTGGCGCCCCTGCCTGAAGACCTTACGGTATCTTCGAAGGCCCATGGGATGTACCCCTTCGTGCAGGTCTTCGCCACGTGCCTCTCGGACATCAATAGGTTTGTCCGGAGGCTCTCGAAACATGCCGCTCCGAACGCTTTGGTCTGGATTTCCTACCCAAAGAAAACCTCGAAGCTCAAGGGAAATCTCAGTCGCGACGTAATCCGTGAAGCGATGAATGGCACGGGATGGCGTGCGGTGTCCATTGTTGCCATCAACGATGTCTGGTCAGCATTGCGTTTCCGCCCAGCTGGGCAAGTCGGTTCTCGCTTGAGGCGCAGCCCGGACTGAGCCCACGCCGTCAAAAGTCTCGATTCCACGGACTTTCGGCCATCCAGAAAAGGAACTTAATACCCGCAAAGGCCATAAGATCCTGTCGGGACGGAGTACCACCCGCCGCGGCGGGCAGATTAGGTAACGATCAGTGCGCCTAGCGTTAATCAATGCGCTGGCTTTACGCTACGGCGTTAGGCGGGTACAGATTTACAAACTTTTTACAGTATCGCTGACACGCCTCAAACAGCTACTCTTACCTAAAACGGCTAATGGAAGAGTCACCCGTCAACCGTCCGCTACCCAGAGATCATCCGGCGTCGACTCGCCCCCTTCCCAATGTCTACAATATTCCCGGCTTCCATTCGTGTACAAAATTGGATGAATCAGACGGCGAACGCCACGTGGCAATGACCGAGCAAAACCGTCAAATCTACGCCGATGACGCCCGAGGACCACTTGTCCGTCGATTGATCTGATCCCACAGGCCTAAGGCTTCGGCTCACTCGCTGCTTGCGGGGCAGCCGCCTTTATCCAGCTCCTGCAGCTTCTTGGAGGCTTCCGCATTGTTCTTTTCTGATGCGAGCTGCAGCAAGACCCGTGCTTGCTCGCAGTTCAGCGGGACGACTTCGCCTCGTGCGTAGAGGTCTGCCAGCGCTACCGCCGCCTTCATGTTTCCCGTTTGCACCGCAGACCACAACTGCTGCGGCGTCGCAGAGCCCTTTTTCGGGTGCTGCACTTGCCCCGAGGATGAACGCACCCTCGACGCGGCCGGAGCGGGCGCTACTGCCGCCTGGCTTGCCCCACGCGGCTGCTCCGCCTTCACTGGCTGCGGCGTTCCCGACGGCGAAGCTGTGCGTCTCATCGGAACCCCGGAAGATGCGCCTGCCGTATGTGGACTCTGCCTCTGCGGCGCCCCTGTCGGCGCGGCCACGGAGACCGTCTGCTCCGCGCTAGATTGCACGGCGCGGTTCGCGCTCGTCGTCGTCCGCGCCGGGCTGCCTGGCTTTGTGCCGCCGGCAGACCGGAAGGCAAGCTCAACCGTATGCTTCAGGGTTGGGGTCGGAATTATCACCACTGCGCATATGGCGGAGCCCACCAATACGCCGCAGAGGAATTGCCAGCGCATCTGCGCCCGGTGTCGTTCTATAGGAACAAGTTGCATGTTCGGAATCTCCGGCCAAGCGGCTTCTCGGTCGCCGCGCCGTCACCCGCTTGCTTGTAACGCTTCCGCAGAACCGATGCGGTAGAGGTCTCGCTCAGCCAGGCGCGGATTTGCTCGCGTGCCGGCACTCTCAACTCCAAGAAGCGCAGGCCGCCAGAGCGTTTTGCCGAGTCCGTCCACGCCAACTGACCGGTGGCCTCGATCGCGCTGTTCAGGTCGACCGACAGGCGCGGCTGCAGTAACTCCTTTCCTCTGGGCGTGAGGCCCTGAAAGCACAACCCATCTTCGGAAAGATTCGGGACGGAACCGCTTGCTTCGCCGCCGAGTTTACAGGACACCATCCGCTCGGGCTGCGTTCGCTCTTGCAACCGCCGGTTTGCGTTCATTGTGGTGCAGGACTCCTCTCGTAGACGTTTTTTCGAGAGGGCCGGGTGAGCTAGGATATAAATTAGGCTAACTGCGCTAATATCACAAACTGTGGAATTTCAAAATCAGGTTCTTAATGGATTTTCTAATCCGATAAAGACCTTAATGCGTCGCACCGTGCGTACGACTGACCGGCTCAAGGATTCCCCAGCGGCCGAGCGCACCTGCGGGTTGCGCTCCCGGGTTTCGTGACGCTCAACAGACGGAACGTGGGACGGGCGCGGTTTGTTTCAAGTTACGGATGTTATGCTCGCGGCGGCATCGGACGTTCGTGCACGATCATCCAGTTGATCCCGAAACGATCCTGGAGTTGGCCAAATCGAGAGGCAAAGAAGGTCTCTTGAATAGGCATGAATACCAGACCACCGTCGGAAAGGGCTGAAAAGACCAGCTCCGCTTCATTGTCGCTGTCCGTGTTCAAAGTTAAGTACGCACTCCGCATCGGCTCGGCGTTCGGGATGTCCGCAGCCCAAAGCTCCGTCCCATTGATCGAGATGCGCGCATGCAGAACTGCATCCTTCCAGTCTTGCGTCATGTGGCTTTGACCGGGAGCTTGACCGTGCGTCATGATCATGCCCACCTTCGCGCCTAGATGCTCTTGGTAGTAGCGGAAGGCCTCCGCGCACTTGCCCGCGAAATTGACATAAGTCGTCATCTTCATTGCTCACTCTCCTTCTCTATCCCTGAACGGACTGGAGACTCCTCTACTTCATCCGTCTTTTGATCCTCGGGCGGTTTCAATCAGGCGACGATAGGACCTCTTTGACACCCGGCTTCCGCGAGCCTTGCTTCTTGGCAAGTTTCTTGAATTTTTGCGGCGCCTTCCCTCTCTTCGCATTGACGTTGTCTAGACAAGCCTGAAGCGCCATCTGGCGTCCTCTATGTTGATCTGCCTTTGAAGATGATGGATTCTAGCCGTCTGTCCCGTAGGACCAACGAAGTCCAAAGCACGAGCGCAATCAGAATCGGGAACACGGCATTGAACACCGGGGTGCTAGCCCGAATGTTGCTCGCAACTGCCCCTCCAAGGTAGCCGGTGAGGAGAATCGCCCCAAAGACCGAGGTGCGAGGTATCACGTACAGAGCGGCACAAAGCAGGAGGGTTATGCCGATCCCCACGATTGTGGATTCGGCATAGCCGAGCTGGACCGTTGCCTGGACTACAAAGGGCGGCTTGAACAGTTTCATGCCTCCGTCCATGACCAAAAACAGGACTGCCAGCGTGCCGAGGACGCGGCCTCCCCATAAACGGGCCTTCGAAATGTTCGTCGTCTGCGGTTCCGTGGTGCGTGTCTCCATCGGCGTTGAAATCGCGTTTGCGGTCATCGTTTGTGCCCTCCTTACGAACCTTTGACTGTGGCCAGTGGTCAAACTCATCGCTTGCTGCGAAAGATTTTTCGAAAGATCGCTAAGTCCAAGAAATCACGGTGGAAAAGTCAGCGGGAAATCGAACCGGGGAAACAAGTTCTCCGTGTCTAGGAACGAGTTGACGCCTGAGATTCGGTCGCCAGAGAGTTCCAGAACGATCAAAGCCCATGCTTTGTGGCCGCCGTCCGGACTTGGACGATACTGGGCGAATGCCGGCCAACCGCATGCGGCGGTGGGAATGAGCCGCGATCCGCGGCACCCGCAACCCAGTCCGAGCATCCACCTACGAACTTCCTGTGGGCCTTGCAGCCAGAGCGAATACGGCGGCATGCAGAACGTCGCGTCCCGACGCATCAGGGCCGTGAGGCTATCAACGTCGTAGCTCTCGAATGCAACAACGTACTGCTGCAGCATGTCCTGTTGGGCTCGAGTGAGCTCTGGCGGTTCCCCTTCACGCCGTTTAGCCATCGTCGAGCGTGCCCTCTGCAGTGCACTGTTGACCGATGCAACCGACGTCTCTAACGTCTCCGCAACCTCGGCCGCGGAGTACCCCAGTACTTCCGTCAGCAGCAGCGCAGCGCGCTGTTTCGGCGCAAGATGCTGTAGCGCCGCCACGAAAGCTAGCCGAACACTTTGGCGAAGCATTGCTCGTTGCGACGGGTCGGCTGCGGCCGGCACGATTTGAGCGTCGAGAATTGGCTCAATCCAATAAGCGCTCGGACGTTGCGTGAGAGACTCGATAGAGGGTTCGCCGGATGAAGGGGATCCTTCCTCCATAGGGCGAGCGCGACGTCCGCGATCCTTCAACTCGTCCAGGCAAACATTCGTGGCAATCCGATACAACCAGGTGCCAACGGACGAGCGCCCGTCGAACTGGCCCCACGCTCGCCACGCCCGGATCATCGTTTCCTGCACGGCATCGTCGGCGTCAAAAACGGAACCCAACATGCGATAGCAGTGCCCCGCTAAAGCGGGGCGATGAGTTTCCAGGTTGGCGATGTCGGTGGCCATGCGGCAAACGACCATTGTAGCCGCGCCTGAGAGAGAGCGATACTCCGCGAAAGGATTAAGATCGTCTGCAGCAGTCCGCTGTTTACGTCCAGAACATCTGGATTACCGGCGCAACTTGATTGATAAACCTGAGGCGGCCAGGAAGTGGCTATTTCCAGAGCCCATTTTCTTGATTTCGTCAGTGTATGGCCGACGAGCCGACCGGACCCGACCTGCCGATGCGCCGTGACACCGCCCACAGGCGGAAAGGGCGCGTGGACCGAGACTGTGCTGCACACGTTCCCCGCCTTCGGCAGAGACGGCACGACTCCGGGGTCGACGCTGGCTCTCGACCCAAGTGGCAACCTTTACGGCACGACCGATTTTGGCGGTTCGACGAACTGCGGCACGGTCTTCAAGCTGGCTCCGCCGTCCGGTGGCGGTGCGTGGACCGTGACCATCCTCGAGGACTGGGCGTGCGCGAACGGTAGCACCGCCAATGAGTCCCGAGTGGTGTACGACAACGGTTTGCTGTACGGGACGACGGTCTATCTGGGGACCGCGAATCTAGGCCAGGTGTTCACCCTGGTTCCGTAACAGCGTGTGCAGGAAGCCCGCCGATGGGCGCCTGCCCTTAATTAGGCCCACTCGATGAAAACAATCCCCACAGGGGTGTTTTTGCACCCCGCTACGGTCCGTGACGCTCGAGCTGTGATCGGCCGAGTCCGAAGGAATGACCTTTCTCTGAGCGTTGGACCGAAGACTGTATTCACAGCTCCGCTCCGGTCTGCCTGAGCACAATGACGGCTGACCTGAAAACACCGCCATACGAGCGAGATTCCGTGGTTGCGGGCCCGCATCTCAAAAGCGGGCCCGAGATTTTTCCTAGAAGTAGAACTTCCCAGCGACCTGCAGGATGCGCGGATCCCTAGCTTGCGTGACCCGCCCGAACAAGCTGGAGTTGAAGTTGCCTGTGGGGTTGTTGAACTGCGTGTGGTTCCAGACATTAAACATCTCGACGCGCAATTCGATTCGTGTCGACTCGGTTACAGCCGTGTCCTTCGATACCTGGACGTCGAAATTGTTGATACCCGGACCTGCGAACTCGTTTCGGGCTGCACCGCCCTGGGTCCCAGTTGCGGCCCGGGCAAACGAGCTCGTAGTAAAGTAGGCGTTCTTCGCCGCACTGCGCGGATCGAGAATCTGGATGGGAGCTACCTGGTTGGGGACGTCCCAGCACGCATAAAACTGAAAGTTGTCACAGGTCAGAGAACCTAGGAAACTGTCGCGAATATCCACGGGGAAGCCTTTCTGGAAAGTCGTGATTCCGGCGATCCTCCAGCCCTCCGCGACTCTGCGCCCGACCCCGCCCATGTTGCGGAGCTTCCTGACGCTCGGCAATTCATATTGATAGCTCGCGACGAAGCGATGCCGGGCATCGAATTGCGATGACCCGTAGTTGGCCCTTGGGTCGAACGGGTTTTGTCCCCGATTGGCGCCTCCGAAGCTGCCATTCTCGAAACTTGAGCCGTAGTCGAGGGAGTGGCTGTACGTGTATGCCGCAAGGAAGGTCAGGCCGTGTGAGAGCGCTTTGTTTGCCGTGACCTGCAGAGAGTTGTAATTCGAGCTGCCGTCGGTAGACTGCTCACCAATCCCTCCGAAGATATTGCCCTGGTAGGTGAAGTTTGCGGGGAACAGCTTCGGCTGAATTCCGCGGTTGGCCACGCAGGCGGGATTGGCCGCACAGGCTGCTGGGTTGATCCCGGGGTTCAGCTCATGAGTACTCTCGAGATGCCGCGCAAACGCACCCACGTAACCGACCGAAAAAATCGTTCGGCCCGGAATCTCCCGCTCAATCGTCAGGTTGTAGTTCATGGCATACGGCACGCGGAAATTTGGATCCAGGACATTCAGGGTCATTGGCTCGAAGAAGCCAAAGTTTACTGCGCTGCCCACCGCCGGCGTAACAAACGGAAACTTATTGGAAATCGAGGCGGAGGGCCCCGAAGGCACACAGCCGGCAATCGCATTCCCGTTTTGATCAAGGCACTTTATATCGGTATAGGGAGCGATGAAGCTGGAGTTTCCGCCTGCGTCAGCGATGCCGTGCGACTGCAACGAGAACGGCGGTGCATTCAGATTCTGAAGCGTCAGTTCTTCTTCGCCACGGTTGAAATAGATGCCGAAGCCGCTGCGGACGGAGAGTTTGCCCGGCCCGCCGGAAATGCGGCCCCAATCCGGGCTATATGCGAATCCAACACGGGGACCAACGTCGTTGTAGTGCGTCGTATAGCCGGAAGAGGTGCACCCGGTGTCGCCTGGGAACACGAGCCCCGCAGGCGCGGTGGGGAAGACCGTGGATTGCTGAGAAGGCCGGAAACAGTTGATGATCCGTGAGTTATTCGTGCGGTCTGTGATGGGAGTATCGATCTGGTATCCAGCTCCAAATGTGATGGTCAGGTTCGGCCGCAGTTTGTATTGATCCTGAGCATAGTAGTAGCTCTGATAGGCCTGCCCGTCGATAAAGTTCCCGCTCGTTTGGAAGTAATTGTCAGGGAAGCCCAGGAGGTAATCTGCCCCAGGATTGCCGGTTGAAAACGCCCCTGTGCCCGCGAAATTGAAATGGCCACCTAACCGGGCAAAGAACGGATTGCTCACATTGAAGCGGCGGCCCTCAAAACCAAACTTTAGGCTGTGCTTCCCCAGAACATGGGAGAAGTTGTCCGTAACTTGATAGGTCTGGTCGATGCGCGGCTGTGGACCGTTGTCACTGAAGCCCAGTGTAAAAAGGCCGGTTACGGCGATCACGGGCAGCCCCGCTTTGCCGGCAACTTGCGGAGTAATGCCTGAGAAACCTGCCGAGGAGGGCAGTTGAGGCGTAAGAGGTTCAACGGCGTCGAAGTTGAACCGCGTGAATCCCCCACGAAACTCATTTAGCGTGGCTGGGCTAAAGGTGTGGGCCCACGCTGCGGTGTACTGCTTGATATGGCGTTTTGCGAATTCTGGAAAGCCCGGGAGCGTCGATCCCGTAAAGGGAATACTGTCTTGCGAAGGATTGGTCTGGATAAAATTGTAGAACCAAATGGTGTCGTTCGCCCGCACGTTGTAGTCAACGCGATAGAGATATTGGTCAGCTGAATTCGTGGTGATGGGGTTGAACTCAAATAGACTATTCGGCCCATTGGCCTGAGGAACATACGTGTTCATGAGGTTCAGAGCCACGCTGTTGAAATCCTGTGTCGGAATAGCTCCCGTGGAAAAGAGCGCGGAGTAGGCAGTCCCAGCCGGACAGGGAGTTCCTCCTGCCGGGCAAGTTGACGCGCTGTCCCCAAAAAGAGGAATGGGACTGACATTTTTGGATTTTGCAAACGCCGCGGCTCCAAAGTTACCGCCGCGCTGTGCCGCCGAGAACACCGGTACGGCGTTGAGTGCCCCAGATTGTGCTTGTCGCGCGCGTATTCCCTGGTATGAAAAGAATCCAAACAAATGGTTTTTCCGAATCGGGCCGCCAATTGTTCCTCCAAACTCATTTTGGTGAAACACACTCGGCGTCAACGAAAAGAAATTTCGAGCATTGAGGCTGGTGTCACGGAAGAAATTGAAGCCGCTACCGTGGAAGGTGTTGGTGCCCGATTTGATCACCGCATTCAGTATGCCTCCGGAATTACGCCCGTATTCCGGGTTAATGGTGTTGGTCACCAACTGGAACTCGGCGATCGCGTCCGGGCTCGGAATCACCAGTGCGGTATTCAGCGGAATATCATTCGAATCCGTGCCATTGATGAGGAAGCTGTTCTGCTGGCTTTGGCTGCCATTGGTGGAAAATGCGGTTCCGCCTGTGCCTGTTCCGAAGCGATCCGACCCGGCCATCACGCCGGGCTGGAGTTGCTGGAGCTGAATCCAGTTCCGCCCGTTCAGGGGCATGTCCACGATTTTGTCGCCTAACATCACGCTGCCTAATTGCATGCTGGTCGATTCCACCTGCACTGGCACGGCCTCGACGACTATCTTCTCGGAAGCTGCTCCGATCTCGAGAGTGATATTCAGCAGATAAATCTGATTCACGGTTAGGGTAAATTCGGTGGTGGTGAAGGTCTTGAAACTCGGCTTTGTAGCCGTGACCTGGTAACTGCCTATGGGCAGGTCAAGGATCTCGAAAGAGCCATCCGGCGCAGATTGCGTCGTCTTGGAGATGTGCGTGCCGGTGTTCGTGGCCGTCACGACCGCTGCGGGGATTGTCGCCCCGGTGGCATCCGTAACCGTGCCTCTAACCCGCGCATAAAGCTCATCGGCAACCGTCGCACTTCCTGACAGCAATCCCGCCACCAGGGTCATTACAACGGACAGGCGAAAAAATAGAGGGACGTTCGAAGACGTAGTGTGACGCATATAAGTTTTCCTCCGTCGGCGCTGCTCAGGCGCAAAGGAAGTAGCTAGAACAAAATGGGGACCACCACGGTCTGGTCTGGAGATAAAGGCAGCAAGGGACTTTCCAGTTAGGGAGTATTCATGAAAAGTTTAGAAAGATTTATCTAACTGCTTTACTTCCATTGCGACAGCAGTACCAGCCATTTCGACAGAACTTAGAAATATCTGATAATCCGTAGAATTCTCTACCCTATCTTCCAAAAAGTGAAGGCACGGGCATTTGGTATTAGTTATCGGGAAGCATTTGACTCTGGTGTGGTGAGTCCTTTCAGGGACAGTAGGCTAGCTGCGCTGGGTCTCCCGGACTGTCACTCAAGATTTTCTCAAGGTCCAAGATTTCCCGGGCAGTCTCCGGCAGAATGCCGCTCCTCTGTGAGGCGTCCTTGCCTTGTTTCATGGCAGCCCACAAGTGCCAACCAGGTAGCGACGCCAAAAGAGCGAAAGCGGAATAAACTGAACGCGTAAGTTTCATCAACTGGGAGTCGCGGCTAATGGCAAAAGAGAGGCAAAGAGTGTGAAAAGAGTATGGCTTATTCCGACGGCGATAGCAGCGATGGCCGGCGTGCTCGCATTCAGCTTGGCGCTGGCCCGGCACGCAGTCGCGCAGCGAGGATCGAAAGCAGTCGAGCGTCGAGCAAAATTTCCGCTGAGAACCTGTAGTGGTGAGACCTATGGAAACGACGCGCTGTGCGGAACGTATGAAGTCTGGGAGGACCGCGCCGCGCACAGCGGCCGCAAGATTGCGTTGAACGTTGTCATCCTTCCGGCGCACAGCCGAGCGCCCGCGCCGGATCCCGTTTTCTGGCTGCACGGGGGACCGGGAGCCGCAGCGACCGACCTCGCACGCGGCGGATCGGGAGGACTTCTGGGAAACGTGAGAGGAACGCGCGACTTGGTGTACCTGGACCAACGCGGGACGGGCGGATCGAATCCGCTTCACTGCGATCTCAACGACGACCCCAGCAACTTGGCGGCCTTTTTCGGAGAACTGTTTCCACTCGACAAAGTGCGGGCGTGCCGCGAAAAGTTGGAGAGACTTGCCAATCTTAGGCTTTATACGACGCCCATTGCGATGGACGATTTAGACGAAGTACGCGCTGCGCTAGGCTACGACAAAATTAACTTGGTTGGCGGGTCCTACGGAACGTTCGCCGCGCAGATCTTCATGCGCCTGCATCCTGACCACGTCCGCGCGGTATTTCTTGCAGGCGTTGCTCCGCCGAACATCAAACAGCCGCTCCTGTTTCCCAGGGCCGCGCAGCTTGCGCTGGACGAAACGCTTGAGGATTGCGCGGCAGACGCGGACTGCCACAAGAATTTTCCCGACGTCAAGAAAGAGTTTGCGGCGGTGCTCGAGCGCTTCGACAACGGACCCGTCGGCGTGGAATTAGAGGATCCCAGGAGCAAAGACAAAGTCCAAATCAAGCTTCACCGAGGCAGTTTTGTGGAGCGGCTGAGGCTTGGGCTGTATACCACGGACTCGGCGCGGCTCGTGCCTTACATCATTCATCACGCTTACGAGGGCGACTATGTGCCACTCGAAGCCTTGGCCCTCCGTCCAGGGATAGCGGGAGGCGTGGCGCGCGGCATGTATATGACCGTGACGTGCTCGGAGGGGGTACCGTTTATCACGGAAGAGGATATTGCGCGCGAGACGAAGAACACTTTTGTGGGTGAGTATCGCGTGCGCGCGCACATCGAGGCGTGCAAAGAGTGGCCGCGCGGCGATATTCCGTCCAATTACACCGATCTTATAAAGTCCGACTTGCCAGTGCTGATGATCTCCGGTGAGGCCGATGGTGCCAGCCCTCCCTGGTACGGGGAAGCCGCGGTGAAAGACTTTCCTAACGGTCGCCAAGTGAAGATTCCCCACTATGGGCACCAAACAGACGGGCCGTGCGTAGCGCAAATGTTCAAGGCATTCATCGAGAAGGGCTCGGCTGAGGACATAGATACGAGTTGCGTTGCGAGAACGCGACGCCCGCCGTTTGCAACCGCTTTACCGAACGAGCTGGCCCTTCAGTAGTTTATAGGGCACGCTCGAGCCCTGGTGTATAGTTGCCGAGGGCTAAGCGATTTGCGTGAGTCGCCAGTGTATGGCACGTCCGTAAAAGCCCGGATATCTTCGCGGCACTGTTTCGAGCTTGGAAATGACAATGAAAAAAGCTCTCAGAGCATTTGTCTTCATATCCGTTTGTCCGGCACTGTTTGCGCAAAGCACCGCAAAAACCACTTCCTCGGAAACCTCCGAGTGGCCGAACTACGGCAACGACGCGGGCGGCATGCGCTATTCGCCGCTGGCGCAGATCAACAGTGAGAACGTCACGAAGCTCGAGGTTGCCTGGACGTTCCACACCGGCGACATCTCCGAGGGAGATCGAGAGCGGCGGCGCAGCGGTTTCGAGAGTACCCCGGTCATGGTGGACGGCACGCTCTTCGTGACTACGCCGTTCAACCGCGTCATCGCGCTCGATCCGGTGACGGGAAAGCAGCGCTGGGCTTTCGATCCCAAGATCGACCAGACGTGGCAATCGGGCGATGGGCTCGTCAATCGCGGGGTGGCGACGTGGCTGGATGAAAAGCTGCCGTCCGGTAAGCCCTGCCGCAGGCGCATCTTTGAGGCGACCATCGATGCGCGGCTGGTGGCGATCGATGCCGCCACTGGCAACGCTTGCGCGGATTTCGGCAGCGGGGGTGAAGTCAGCTTGCGCGGCGTGCCCGGATTCCGCGCCGGCTGGTATCACATGACTTCACCGCCCGCGGTGGTGGACGACGTTGTGGTGGTCGGCTCAGCCATCGATGACAACGCGCGCAACGACATGCCCAGCGGAGTAGTACGCGGCTTTGACGTGCGCACGGGAAAATTGCGCTGGAGCTGGGATCCCGTGCCGCCGAACACATCTGTCGATGGCAAGTGGAAGAGCGGTGCCGCCAACGCATGGTCGATGATGACTGTCGACCCCGGACGGCATCTTGTGTTCGTTCCCACCGGCAGCGCCAGTCCTGACTTCTTTGGCGGTCAGCGTCCGGGAGACAACAAATGGGCAAACTCGGTCGTGGCGCTGCGTGCCGGCACCGGCGAACTCGTGTGGGGGTTCCAACTCGTGCATCACGATCTCTGGGATTACGATGTGGCATCGCCGCCACTACTAGCGACCGTTGAGCATGACGGCAGGAAAGTGCCGGTGCTGATCATCGGCAACAAGAGTGGATTCCTTTTCGTGCTGGAGCGCGACACTGGGAAACCGGTCTTCCCGGTTGAGGAGCGGCCGGTTGCAAAGAGCGACATTCCCGAAGAGGCGACCTCGGCGACCCAGCCGTTCCCTGTAGCTCCGCCACCGCTCGCGAAGCAGAAGTATTCGGCAGACGATGCCTGGGGAATCAATGCGGAAGAGCGCGCGGCGTGCCGAAAACAATTAGAAGGCTTGCGCCTGGATGGTATTTTCACCCCGCCGAGCGTCAACGGAACATTGTCGGTGCCCGGAAACATCGGCGGTTTGAATTGGAGCGGCTACGCGTTTGATCCGAATGCCGGCGTGCTGTTCGCCAACGTCAACAATCTGCCCTTCAAGGTGCGCTTGATTCCTCGCGCGGATTTCGACGATCGCGGCAAGCGGACGGGCGAGCGCCTCTCGGAAGACGGCGAATATGCACCTCAGCGTGGTGCGCCATACGCGATGTTCCGGCGTCCGCTGTTGTCGCCTAAGTTCATCCCTTGCATCACCCCGCCCTGGGGAACTCTGACGGCGGTCGATATCGTGCGCGGCACGATCAAGTGGCAGGTCCCGCTGGGTTCGTGGCACGAGGGCCTGCCGCCGGGAAACATCACTCTTGGCGGTCCGATCGTCACGGGCGGCGGGCTCGTGTTCGTCGCTGGAACCGCGCTCGATCCGTACATCCGCGCTTTCGATACGGAAACCGGCAAGGAGCTTTGGAAGGCACTGTTGCCTGCTCCGGGGCACGCCACGCCGATGACCTACCAGATCGGTGGAAAGCAGTATGTCGTGATTGCCGCCGGCGGACACGCAAAGATTGACCAGGAATCGTTGAGCGACGCGCTGATCGCCTTCGCGCTTCCTTAGAATGAAAGTTGCGCCTCCGGAACGGACTTGCAGCTCAAATCGGCTTTGCCACAACCGGCAGTGCCAACCACGGTAATGTCCCCGGGATTCTTCGGGGCCTTTGATCCCGAAACCCTAAAGAGCTAGCGTACAACATGGCCACGGTGGCGACTGGCACTCGACAGGCAGCGGCCTCGACCGCGAATTTCCGCAAGCCCGCGTCAATACCGCTTAGCTGAAATCAGAAACCGCCGCCGCCGACTACGTGCGGGTCATAGTGGGTAGTGGTGCCTCCAGCGGTAACGTCGATGGTGAATTTGTAGACCGTAAGCACATTGTACGGTGAAGGTGGAAGAGAAACGGTCAGCGACGGCGTGTTGTTTGTAATGCTCGCAGGGCAAGGGTTGAACGGACAATCGGCGGGAGCCGTAGAAGCAAATTGAGCAGTGAAGGTCACGTTTGCCGGAGCCTTAAAACTCACCTGGTCACCGTCGCAAACGTAAACATCTCTATCCACCCCATGGTGGTTGGGTCCAGGGTTTACGTTTATTTGCGTGTCACAGTTCAGGGTTATCGAGTGGCCGCTTGTTTTGGGTGGTTTGACAGCATAGGGTTGACAGCCGGCGGTGATCCACAAAGCCAATAGCAATAGCGGGCCGAACAGAGTGACGGGAACGATGAGCATGGACCGGGAGAGACGCATACCTACCTCCGTTATTTTTTTTGAACGCCGTGAACCAGACCCAGAAACCGAGGGTTATTGCCTAGGGCATCGAAATTCGGTGTGTCGCGAAGCAATTCGGGCGAGATCCCCAGAGCGACGGCTTTTTCCAGGGCATCGAGCGCGAGACGCGTTTCGCCAAGTTGTTGGTACACGATTCCCGCGTTGAGGAGCATATCCGGACTATTGGGCTGAAGCCGCAACGAAGCTTGCAATCGCTCGCGTGCGAGTTCTTTTTCGCCGTCCATCGCGTGGTATTCGGCGAGGTATCCCAAGAGCTCGGCGTTCCTGGGATTGAGGCGCAAATTCGCCTCGCCGAGCGAGATGGCCGTAGCGTAGGCGGCCGCGGCTTCGGTACGCCTGCCGGGAGCCCAGTAATAGGCATCTCCGAGATTCCCCCACATTACGTAGTTTTTGTCATCGAGCTTCACTGCTTGCTCGAAGTCCGCCGCCGAGTCGGCATACTGGCGCATCTGAAAATGAGCCGTGCCGAGGTTAGTGAACGCGTCGGCCGTCGGCCGAATGCTCAATGACCGCTCGAGTAAGGGAACGGCATCGGCATATTTTCCCTGTAGAGTGCGGACCGCGCCGATATTGTAGTAGCCGGTAAAGCTGTCAGGGGCGAGCGAAACCACTTGCTTGAACATGGCTGCGGCTTCCTCATAACGGGCGTGCCCCATGTAGAAAAGGCCTAGCCAATTGTATGTGGCCCAATACCCGGGCCGAGCGGAAATGGCCTGCTTATAGAGTTCTTCGGCCTGGTCCAGACGGCTCAGTTGCTCGTAGGCGCCAGCAAGCCCGCCATAAGCGTCGTCGCTGCCCGGTTCGATTTCCATCTCCAGGCGAAACTGTTTGGCAGTCTCTTCGTACTTGCCTTTGGTGCTGTAGATCCGGCCGAGACATGAATGAGCGGCACCCAGATTCGGGCTCAGTTCGGCCGCTTTCTGACATTGCGACATCGCGGCGTCCACCCAGTTGCTTTCATGGGTCTGTTGAAATTTCCTGTAATACGCTTCGCCAAGTCCCGCGGTCGCGGCGGCGTAGGACGGATCTTTTTCGAGCGCCCGACCAAACAGGGCAATGGCATTATCGATATTCTCGGGAACGACGTAGTTATTAAGGTAGCCGCGGCCCTGGATATAAAAATCGTAAGCGGCAGGTTCGGCGGTGCCATGAGCGGTTAGTGACTGTTTTTCCTTCGGAGCGAGCTGGAGTTCGAGGGCCGTCGCTACGTTTTCGAATACTTGATCCTGCAAAGCGAACGGGTCGGCAGCTCGAGCGGTGATCGTGCCGCTTCGGACTTGCTGGTGGGAGCGCGCGTCCACCAGGCCAAAGTTGACGCGGACGTTTTGAGCCTCGTGTTGCACGTTGAGGATGAGCACCAAGTTGACGCCAAATTGCTGGCGGGCGGCATCGACGGTGGCCACACGGCTCTTAAGAGTGGAGTCCATGGGGATAACTGCAAACGGATGATGAATACTCAGTTCGCTGAGCCGAGAATTCAGCGTTTCGGCAAGCCCGCGGTCGAATGCCGCTTCCGAAGAACCACCGGTGCTTACCGGAGGAAGAACACCCAGCAGGACCGGGGAGGGTACGCGCCCCCCCGCATACCGTCTGAAGATTCGGTAGCCGCCTACCGCCAGGAAACCAGCGATGAACAGGATCAAGCCGAGCGCGGCAAGAAACCCGCGACTTCGCCGCGAAAGCCGCGCAGCTTGCTCGGGAATGGTCTCCTCTCTCTTGGACGTTAAAGCCTCAAGTGCGGCGCGTACTTCACTAGCTCTCTGGTAACGCCGTTTCGGCTCTTTTTCGAGACAGCGCGAAACGATGGTCGAGAGGCCAGCAGCAAGATGGGGCGGAAGCGGTCGGGGCGAATGGTGAAGAATCGCATTGCAAAGCTGGTAGAGCGTTTCCCCGTGGAAAGGGCGGTTTCCCGCGGCCATCTCATAGACCACCACGCCCAAAGACCAGACATCCGTGACAAGTCCTGGCGGACGGCCCTCAATTTGCTCCGGTGCCATATACGGAAGCGTGCCCCCCAGACCCAGCTTGCTTTCGGCCGAAAGAGTCTCCAAGGTCTGCCGATCAAATTCCGAATCGGTGCGGCGGGCTAAGCCGAAATCCAGAATCTTGGCGTCGCCTTCGGGAGTCACGATGATGTTGCGGGGTTTCAGGTCCCCGTGACGCACGCCTCGCTCGTGCGCGTGTGCCAGAGCCGAGGAGAGTTGCAGGGAATAGCGGAGAACCGTATCGATCGACAAGGGGCCCTGCCGGATGACTTCGGCAAGAGTACGGCCCTCGACATATTCCATCGAAATGAATACTTCGCCGGCATCTTCGCCTACTTCGTAAATGGTGCAGATATTGGGGTGATTCAGGGCCGACGCGGTCCGAGCTTCCCGCCTCAGGCGCTCATAAACTTTCGAGTCGCTCGAAGACTGTTCCGAGAGGAATTTCAGCGCTACGACGCGATGCAATGTGGTGTCTTCGGCGCGGTAAACAACGCCCATTCCGCCGCTACCCAGGGGACCGAGGATGCGGTAGTGGGATACGAGCTGAGAGGGCATGGGCATGGACCTCGGGTAAACTATACCGCGGAAGACTTCGCCTGGCTCTGGCTGGCACGGTTGGCGGGATGCTACGTCGTGCTATTATTCAAGTCAACAGAATTTTGGTGAAATAAGTCCAAAAAAACGAGCGTTTTCCGTTTTTCACCGGCCCAACGCCAATCAGGCCTCGTTTTTCCCAAGAGTAGAACTTCCGAGCGACCTCGAGGATGCGCGGAATCCCTAGCTTCTGTGAGCCGCCCGAGCAATCCGGAGTTCAAGCTGCCCGTTGGTCGTTGAACTCTCTGTGGCTCCAGACATTGTTTACCGATCGCCTGGCCCGGATGTGTTCGACTGAGCGCAGGACTCAACTATCTTTCCGGACCGGATGTGGCCGGAAGTCGGCCTTCGAAACAAGCAGTAAACCATGCAAGCGTAATCCGTAAGAGCCGTCATCGCCGCGGCACGCTCTGTGTCACCTTCGTAGCCAAAAGTTCATCATTCTTTGGTTGGGGTAGGAATGCGCAGGATCTTCGCCTCGATCCTGCGTCTCTTCCTTTTGGCTCGCCCGAGCGACGCAATGATCTTGCTTGCAATTCGTGCGCAGTCAGTGAAAAATCTCTGACTCCACGGTTCTGCGCGTCCTTCGTTCCAAATATGGAACAGCAGGCCACAAGGAGAAGCTTTCCGTTGCCAAGCTCTCACCCACCGGTTGTTCAGATCTCCCTGGATCTCATTCACATCGATGAAGCGCTGGACACCGCCCGCATTGCCGTGGAGGCAGGCGTAGATTGGCTTGAAGCAGGGACGCCCCTGATTTTGGCGGAGGGCCTGCATGGTGTCCGCGCCTTGCGGGCGGCATTTCCTAATCATCCGATCGTAGCTGATGTGAAAACGATGGATGGAGGATATCTCGAGGCCGAAATGATGGCGAAGGCGGGCGCCACGCACGTTGTGGTTATGGCGCGCGCGCACGTGGAAACCATTAAGGTCGCGGTGAAAGCCGGACGCGACCACGACATCAAGATTATGGGCGACAATCTAGGATGTGAAGACAAAGTGGCAGCGAGCCGGATGATGGAAGACCTCGGCGTGGATTACATCGTTCATCATACCGGCTACGATGAACGCAACGGCCTCGAGGCGGCAGGGCGGGGCCGTGTAAGCCCACTCGATGATCTCGAGGCTGTCGTGCACTCGGTCCGCATTCCCGTGCAGGCTGTTGGCGGCTTAACCCTGGAGGAAGCAGTTCGAATGCCAAAGCGTGGCGCCCCGCTCGTTGTGATCGGTGCTCCGCTCGCCATCGACGCTCACTCGTTTAAGGTTGCCGCCGGCGATTTGAAAGCATTACTAAGCGAGATAACGCGGAGGGTTCGCGAGTGATGGCTGTGATGGACGGTGTCGTGCACTATGCTCTTGAACCGCTCGCAGTTGAGTTACGCGAGAAGCCCGTGCCGGCCATAAAGGACGAGGAAGTACTTTTGAAGGTAGGCGCGGTCGGGGTTTGCGGAAGCGACATCCACCAATACCACAACTCCCAAAGCTGGCCGGTCCGCGTCCCCGTCGTGCTCGGACATGAGTTCTGCGGCACAGTCGCAGAAGTCGGCCCTCGGGTGCGGGGATTTCGCGAGGGCGACCGGGTGGTCTCCGAAACCGCGGCAAACATTTGCGGCGAGTGTCTCCTATGCCGCACCGGCAAATACAACCTGTGCCCCAGTCGTTCGGGCTTCGGTTCGGGAACAGATGGCGCGATGGCCAGCTTCGTGTGCGTGCCAGCTCGTTGTCTTCACCACATTCCTGACGATCTTCCATTCGAACGGGCCGCGCTTACCGAGCCTTGCTGTGTCGCATATAACGCGGTGGCCTCGAAAAGCACGATCCGACCGGGTGATACAGTCGTGGTGATTGGCCCGGGGCCGATTGGCTTGCTTGCGACCGAGATGGCGCGCATCGCGGGCGCCAGAAATTTAATTGTCGCGGGTACGACACGAGATGCCGCTCGGCTCGAAGTGGCTCGTCTGCTTGGAGCCACGCACACCGTCGATGTTCAGAGCACGAACTCCGTCGAATTCATACGGGAAATCGGCGACGGGCTCGGGGCCGATCTGGTCATCGATGCGGCGGGTGTCTCGGCGGCGTTGAAGACCGCCCTCGAAATGGTCCGCCCGGGAGGTCAAATCACGAAAGTTGGGTGGGGGCATCAGCCGCTCGACTTTTCGCTTGATCCGCTGGTGCAGAAGGCCATACGCCTGCAAGGCAGCTTCAGCCATACCTTTGAGAATTGGGAAAAGGTCGTGCCCATGTTGGCTCGAAGGCAGATTAACCTTGGCCCGATTATCACCGAGGTGGCGACGCTCGATCACTGGAAAGATTGTTTCGACGGTATGTACGCTGGTAAGTACGTCAAAGCAGTGTTGTGTCCCAATTGAGTCCAGGTGAGCCTAGCCGTATGCTTCAACGGATTGGTTCGCCGAGTTGTATTTGTTAGCGGACTTTCATGCCAAAGTTGAGCGCGTTTCCCAAATGCTACATGGATGAGTTGTGCGTCAGGAAGACCATGACGCTGTTTGATTGGATCGAGCTGGCCGGCACTCTTGGTGTTGACGGGGTCGAAGTGTACCCTGGATTTTTCGAGAGCTTTGAACCGAACTATCTCGAACGCGTAAAAACGCAACTTGCGAAACATGGACTCGAAGCGCCGATGATGTGCGCCTCGCCAGACTTCACAACGCCTGATGCACGCGTCCGGCGGGCGGAAATTGAGCGCCAGAAACAAATGATCGATGTCGCAGCGGAGCTCGGCGGCGGCTTTTGCCGGGTGCTTTCCGGTCAGCGGCGCCCGGATGTTTCCCGCGCGGAAGGCGTGTGCTGGACCGTCGAATCGATCAGATCGCTGCTCGATCACGCGGCGTCGCGAAAGATCGTCCTAAACATGGAGAATCACTATAAGGACGGCTACTGGCTTTACCCCGAATTCGCCCAGGACCTAGAGATATTTATGGAAATCATTGATCAGATCGACTCACCCTGGTTCGGCCTCAACTACGACCCGTCCAATGCCATCATCGCCGGACAAGACCCTCTGGAGGTCCTCGCCGCGATGAAGAGCCGCGTGGTCTCCATGCATGCGTCGGATCGCTACTTGGCTAGCGGCACCTTGGAGGATCTGAAACAGCAGGATGGAACTAGTGGCTATGCTCAGAACCTCAAGCACGGCGTTATCGGAAGAGGCCTTAACAATTACGATAAGATTTTCTCTATGCTCAAGGCCGAAGGGTTCGATGGGTGGATTTCCATCGAGGATGGCATCAATGGAATCGACGAGCTGAGAGAATCTGTCCGCTTTCTGCGTACTAAAATCGCCGAGCATTTTTGAGCGAGATCGTGCAAAGGCCACGCTTAGAAAATCGCATCGCCGTCATTACCGGGTCAGGTGCGGGAATGGGTGAAGGCATCGCGCGCTTGTTTGCGAGCGAGGGCGCCGCGGTGGTGGTGTCGGACCGAGAGGAAGCGAACGCGGCCGCCGTTGCTCGAAGCATTGAAAAGGAAGGTGGCCGAGCCACCTTCCAGCGGGCGGATGTCAGCGCCGAAGCCGACTGTCGCGCGCTAATCGGCAAGGCGGTCGAGATTTATGGCCGCATCGACGTGCTCGTCAACAATGCCGGCATAAGCACGCGGGGGGACATCGAGAATACAACTTGTGAAATGTGGGATAAGATCTTCTCGACCAACGTGCGCGGCGCATTTCTCTGCATGCGGGAAGCGGTCGTTTGCATGAAACGGCAACGAAGCGGGTCCATCGTCAACATTGGTTCGATCAATGCCTATATCGGAGAGCCGAAGTTGCTGGCGTACTCAGCATCCAAGGGCGCGCTGATGACTCTCACGAAGAACACCGCTGCCTATCTGAACAGGTATGGCATCCGCGTCAACCAACTCAATCCCGGCTGGACCATGACCCCCAACGAGCAGCGCATGAAAATGGAAGAGGGAAAGGGCGAACAGTGGGTCGAAGAAGCCATACGCACTCGGCCCTTCGGCCGTTTGCTGATTCCTCGAGACGTTGCCCTGGCCGCCCTTTATTTTGCTAGTGACGAGAGCCAGTGTATAACGGGGTCCATCGTCGATTTGGAGCAGTATCCCGTTGGAGCTCCGCCGAACTGGTAGAGAGCGGTTCGCCACCAAGGCAGGAGAAATTCGTGAGCTCGCAGTCGTCCCCTCCTGGAAATCTCACGTTATCCGCGAGCCAACGCAAGCGCTTGTTTGTGGCTAGTTGCATCGCACTCATGACCACGGCAATGGTGTTCTCCGTTCGCGCCGCCATCCTCGATGATTTGGGCGCCCAATTTCACGTGAACAAACAGCTTGTCGGCATCTTTGCCGGCAAAGCATTTCTCGGATTTGCGGCAGCCATTCTCATCGGCGGCCCGCTCTGCGATGCCTTAGGGATGAGAGCGCTTTTGTGTGTGGCTTGTTTACTCCACATCGCAGGCGTCCTCCTAACCATTTTCGCCCCGAGCTACGGCGTGCTGGAATCTGCCACGTTCGTCGTCGGACTGGGAAATGGTTTGGTGGAAGCAGTCATCAACCCTCTGATCGCTACCGTGTATGCCGAGGTGAAGACTCAAAAGCTCAATGCCCTTCATTCCTGGTGGCCGGGCGGCCTAATCATTGGTGGCCTCGCTCCTTATGCGCTGACCACGCTAGGTCTGGGATGGCGGGCAAAGATGGCAACGATCCTCATCCCGGCTATCATTTACGGTCTGATGATCGTTGGCCAGACGTTTCCGGCGACGGAGCGGGTCGCATCGGGGGTTTCCGCAGGTGAGATGTTTCGAGAGGCGATCCGCCCCACGTTTCTGCTGTTGGCTTCTTGCATGGTGCTGACGGCAGCCACTGAGCTAGCGCCTAACCAGTGGATGGAGTCGGTGCTGAGAAACATTGCCCATACGCCGGGAATTCTCGTTTTGGTGTATATCAGCGGGCTGATGTTTGTCATGCGCAACTTCGCCGGAACCATTGCCCGAAGGATTTCCCCGATAGGCTTGATGCTCGGTTGTTCAACTGTTTCCGGCATCGGTTTGTTTGCTCTTAGCCACGCCTACAACGCTTTCACCGCATTCGCAGCAGCGACGGTTTTTGCCGCAGGCGTTTGCTACTTCTGGCCGACGATGTTGGCGATTACCAGCGAGCGGTTCCCGAAGGGCGGAGCATTGTTGCTCAGCGTGATGGGCGCGATAGGAAACATCGCCGTCTACCTCGCTTTACCCTTGATGGGGAGAATTTACGATCGATACGGAGCGGCCCAGTCCTTCCGGTACGTCACGGTAGCTCCTCTCGTGCTGGTTTTTGTTTTCGGGGTGATGTTCTTGTACTACAAGGCGCACGGCGGTTACAGGGCAGTGAGGATCCAGCGGGGAACAAAACCAGGACAAACGGATGGATCCGTTGTTGCTGGATGACCAGAACCGTCAAGAAAACTGAGAGATGCCCACACCACGCCTGCTTGTTGATTCCAAGAATATCGTTGGGGAGAGTCCCTTGTGGCATCCCGAGGAAGGTAGCCTCTATTGGACCGATGTGAACGGCTTCAGAATTTACCGTTACATTCTCAAATCAGGAGAAAAGAAATGCTGGTCGTTCGGTGAGCCTGTCTGTGCGCTATCACTGACGACGGCTCCTGATCGAATACTCGTGGCTCTGGGATCGCGGTTGATTCTGTGGCGCCCGTCAACCGATGAGCGCGCCGACTTCGCCTCCCCGGAGCCGAACTGGCCTCACAACCGGTTGAATGACGGTGCCACCGACCCCAATGGAGTTTTCTGGGTAGGCAGCATGCGAAACAATGTCGGCCGAAACGGGGAGAATATCGAGGTCTCGGGAAACTCCGGATCACTCTATCGTGTAACGCCCGACGGGAGCGTGTCTGTTTGGGACACCGGCTTTGGCATTACCAACACTCTCGTGTGGAGCCCGGAGCGCAAGACGTTCTACTGTGGATGCTCTCTCAGCAATATCATCTATGCCTATGACTATCGGGCCCGAGACAGCTCCATCGGCAATCGTCGCCCCTTTATCGCTGGTGTGACCCCTGGCCTTCCCGACGGTTCGGCGATGGACGAGGATGGTTATCTTTGGAACTGCCGGTTTTTCGGAGGGTGCATCCTCCGCTTCAGTCCCTCAGGTAAGCTGGATAGGGTTCTGGAGATGCCGGTCTCGAATATAACCAACTGCACGTTTGGTGGGCGTTCTTTAGATACGCTGTTTGTGACCACTGCGTCCCTTCACGCGAGGGACCGCGAGGATCATGCCGGAGGGCTGTTCGAAATACCAGTCGATGTCCGTGGCTTGCCCACGGAACGGTTTCGCCTCTCTTGACGTTCTGCGGGCAAGCCTGGACGGGCACCCATGGGTCTCGGTCGGAATTCTTCACCTTTCATTTCCGGGAATTCTCGGCAATCATGGATCCGCGATTCCCAACCGGTGATCTATTTGTGGGAGGAAACGGATTCATTGGTTAAGCTCAGGGATCACCATGGCCGAAGTGCTTTCGCCGCAGCGGCTCTCCGACAGGAGCGCGATCGAGCGCGAATGGACCGCGCTGCGAGAAAGCGTTTCTCCTTGGAGCGACAAGGAACAGCTACGCCAATACCTTATTGGGGTCGATTGGCCTCGACTACTGCTGCTGGCTCAGGAGCATGGCGTGGTTGGACAACTCGCGGCTTGCCTGAACAAGCTCGACGCGCCCTCGATTCCTTCCGAAATCAGACAAGCGCTTCTCGAACGACAGCGCGAGCAGAATTTCCTGACCCTTCGCTTGACGGCAGAGCTCTTTCGCCTGCTGGAACTTTTCAGCCGAAATGAGATTTCGGCGTTGGTCATCAAGGGACCGGTCCTGGCCGTACAGGCCTACGCCGACCCAGGAATGCGGGGCTATGGCGACCTCGATCTGCTCGTGCGGCAGCGGGACATTCGGCGTGCTACGGAGTTGATGATTGCTTCTGGCTACCAAGCCGCGATTTCTCTCGACGCCATTCAGGCAGGCAAGATTCCGGGGCAATATCTTTTCTCCGGTCCTGATTCGAAATTGCTTGTGGAGCTCCACAACGACTGTACGCTGCGCTATTTCCCCCGCCCCCTTCCCATCGAAGATTTCTTCGCGCGGCAGGGTCGTGTGCGTCTCGATGCGCATGAGGTGCCCGCGCCTTCACTCGAAGATCATCTCGTGCTTATTTGCGTCCATGGCTCGAAGCATTTTTGGGAAAGACTCGCCTTGATCGCGGACGTCGCGGGGTTCGTTGCACAGCAAACAAGCATCGGCTGGGGGCGCGCGGGCTCATCCGCAAAAGCGGTGAAGGCCGAACATCTACTACACACCGGGTTGCGGCTTGCCATGGATGTTCTCCATACCGAACTTCCCGAACAGATTGTCGGACGCGTGCGGGAAGATGCCGTCGCCCGAAAGCTCGCCGGGCAAGTGCTGCACTGGCTGCCCGCTGGTGGCCTCGCTCCGCCTGGTTTATTCGAACGCGCCGCCTTTCGGCTGCGCATGCGCGGTGACTTTCTCGCGGCTCCAGGCTACTTGCTGAGACTCTCTTTTTCACCCACCGAAGAAGACTGGCAATCGAGCGGCCAAGGCAGCGAGAACCAGCTTCTCGGTGCCCTCCGTCGTCCCTTCCGGCTGGCACGAAAACACGGGCGCCACAGCAAGACCTGATGTGGCATCGGATTGTCTTCGCCGAGCCATCGCTTCCATTGAAGTTTGATGGGTAGGCGTCTACTGACGCAAAAATGAGGCCACCCCCACTCTTAAACGTGCGGGCGTGTCACCCGAATGTGACTGGTATGCAATAATCCGCGTCATGCGTCCTGTACCGTCCAGGTTCCGTTGGGCCAAAGTTCTGAAGCGGTTTCTCCCTGCGAATCCCTCACAGATCGTCTTGTTAGTTGCCGCGGTCTGCCTGTCCGCCTGCTTCGGACGAAGTTGGTTGGCGTTACCCGGCTGGAAAACCCCTGACGCGATAGGCCCATTGTCTCGAGATGAGCTGGATAAATGGGTTTATCTGACGCAAGTTTTTGCTTTTCCGCTGCTTCTCGCCGGAGTCGGGGCCTACTTTTGCTGCCTATGGAGGCGCGAGGATCCCGCCAGGAGCTGGCTGCGGCTGGCTGTGATTCCGGCATGCATTGGAATCGTCGGGGGTCTGTTTGTGCCCGCTTTGCTCGTGGTGAACACTCGGCCGAAGTCGGTTTTGGAGGGGTATAATCGCAATCCATTTCACAGTTTCAAGTTTCCTGCCCGAGTCCTCACGCTGAACTTGGGGATTGGCTTTCAATTGGCAGTCCTTGGGTTGCTACTCGCTACCCTGGGCTGGCGGATGCTTCGACGGAAAGTTGTCTTGCTGCCTCTCCGGTTTGCGTCTGCGGACGAAACAACGAATGGCGCGGAGTCGGACATGGCAGCATCGCGCCTGCGCTTTTTTTCTTTGTATGTTCTTACTCTCCATGGTGTTATCGCAGGATTGCTTTCTCTTGCGCTCACGCCGCTTACACTCCACCCGCTAAACCTACTGCAACATCCTTCGACTTGGTTTTTTGGTCTGCAATATCTCCTCAACGACCTTCCTCTCTTGCTCCTCGCGGTTTGGGCTCTTGGCGAGGACAGAAGGAAGAAGCTTGTTTCTGCCGCCCGGCTGTCGCGGCCTTGGTTGATCGGATTGGCAGTCTTAGTGGCCGCCGCTGCGTATTGGACGCCGCATGTCTTAGCCTACGCGGTCGACCGCGTAGCTTGGGCGCACCAGATGAGCGCGACACGTCTGATGCCCTCTCCAGAAAGGTACCTTCGTATCCCGACTCTGACATGGCCGATGTTGCTGTACGGAATTGCGGCAGCAATCAGCGAGTGGGTGTGGCGCGGCTCCATTCAGGGGGAATTCATCGGAAGATTTGGGGTTTGAACCTCCCCACGCCTGAAGGCGGGGGATTCCAGACAGAATTATGCGTAGGCATAACTCTCCTCGTGGGCAATTCCTGCCCCGGCGAATAGCGTGTTACGAGCCGCATTTACGTCGCGGTCGTGCAGCACTCCACATGC
>DATAIH010000015.1:0-13359 GCA_036262755.1 Candidatus Acidiferrum sp. | reverse complement strand
CAGGCCGGTCGTGCTCAGCACCTTGGAGTTTCGCCTTCTCTATTACCTGGCCTCGCGTCCCAACCGTGTTTTTACCCGGGATCAATTGCTGGACGCCGTTTGGGGCACGGACCGTTTTGTCACACCGCGCAGCGTGGACGTATACGTGAGAAGGCTCCGCGAAAAAATTGAATCCGATCCTGAGAACCCGACCCACTTGAAAACCGTGCGTGGCGCCGGGTATCTTTTTGAGACACGTGCGGCTTAATCTTTTCTGGAAACTCGGGTTTGCTTTTTTCGCACTGCTGATTGCAGTGTTGCTGCCGGTCGATTACTACGCCGAGCGCACCCTGCGCCGCGACTATGAGCGCGCCGGCTTCGATCAACTCTCCTCGATCGCGCGCATCGCGCTTTCGAGCCCGCCCCCCGCTTCCTCGCTTTCTACAACTTCTCGCACGCCTTCCCCCGCCCTTCGCGAGTGGATCACCAGGATGGCCTCGAGCGGCGTCCGCGTTACGGTGATTACCTCCGATGGCCTGGTCCTGGCGGACTCCGAGTCCGATCCGCAGACCATGGAAAACCACGCCGGGCGCCCGGAGATTCGTGAAGCTTTGGCCAACGGCGACGGAGTCTCGGTTCGCCACAGCGTCACCATCAACCGGGATCTGCTGTACTACGCTGCTCGTTTTCCGATGCCCAGCGGTCCTCCCGTAGTGTTGCGATTTGCCTTGCCTCTTCGCACCGTAAACGATGAAGTGTGGGCTTTCCGCCGCAGGCTCTGGCTCTCTTCCCTGGTGGTGTTCCTAGTCGCGGGAATGGCTTCGCTTTTGATCTCCCGTACTTTTTCTCGCCGCGTGGAGCGCCTGCAATCCTTTTCCCGCCGCGTGGCGGACGGGGACTTTCGTCCGATTGATGCGGATCGCTCCGGTGACTCCCTGGAAGCCTTGGCCGTTTCCTTGAACGACTCGGCGGCACGCCTGGATCGCGCGATTCGCACGTTGACCGAGGAGCGCAACCTCTCCGCCGCGATTCTCGGGAGCATGGTCGAAGGCGTCGCGGTGGTTAATTCCGCCGAGCGCCTGCTCTTTGCCAACGAAGGTTTCGTGGGAATCCTCGAACTGGACTCGCCGCCGCAGTCCGGCAGTTCCCTCGTTGAGGTCGTGCGGCAAACGGAGCTTCTCGAGGCCGTGCGCAACGTTCTGAAAGGCGCGCCGCGCGTGGAAGCGGAAATCATTACCGGAACGCTGCGCCAGCGTTTTTTTGCGGCAACGGTGGCGTCGGTCAAAGCCACGGAAAATTCCGGTGCGGTCGTGGTGCTGCACGACATCACCGACCTGCGCAAGCTCGAACGGGTCCGCCGCGACTTCGTGGCCAATGTATCCCACGAATTCAAGACGCCGCTCACGGCGATTCAGGGCTTTGCGGAGACGCTGCTCTCGGGCGCGATGGACGATCCTCAGAATCGCGTTCGCTTCCTGCAGATCATTCTGGAACACTCCCGGCGCCTCGCGCGGCTCACCGACGACCTGCTCGAGCTCTCCAAGATGGATGCTGACCGTCTCGATCTGGAGGTGGACCGGCTCAGCGTTTTGCAATTGGTGCAGAGCTGCGTGGAGACCACGCAACGGCTGGCGACCGAGAAGCGTCTTCGCGTTTCCGTCAATTTGCCGCCATCGGTTCCGGACATCGCGGCTGACCGCCGCCGCCTCGCGGAGGTGTTACAGAACCTGCTGGACAATGCCATTCAGTACACGCCGTCCGGCGGCGAGATTGTGGTATCCGCTTCTTCCGACCCGGAGGAAGTCACCTTTACCGTCTCCGACACCGGAATCGGCATCCCCCAAGTGGACCAGCCTCGCATCTTTGAGCGTTTCTACCGCGTCGATGTGGCGCGGTCCCGTGAAGTCGGCGGCACCGGGCTCGGGCTTTCCATCGCCAAGCATCTCGTGGAAGCTCATGGTGGACGCATCTGGGTCGAAAGCGAAGTGCGCCGGGGTTCGCGGTTCCATTTCACCGTCCCCCTATTTCAACCGCAGCAGGCCGCGTCCCGCACCGCCCGGTAGCCGCGACGGAGAAACACGACGAGCGTGCCTTCCGGCAACGTTTGCCCACTTTTTACAATTGCGTTAACGAACTGTAACGATTCCCGGCTGAGAATGCTGGTTGAGAGCGGAAGTGTAGAGACTCGGGTCCACTATAAAGGAGATCGATGGCCACCATCCCACGACCGACCGAACCCCTCATGCTCGACATGCTCCTGAACTATCTCGTTTCCATGGCGCGCACGGTGGAGAGTGCCATGAACCGCGCGCTCGATGCCATCGTCAGCCTCGGCAATCCCCACACCGCCGCCCTCCCCGGTGAAGTGTTTCTTCTCGAGCCGCGCATCAATGAAATGGAAATTGTCATCGATGAACAGGCGATCCGTCTGCTGCGCCAGAGCTCGCTTCCCGAGGAGGAATTGCGTCTGATTGTGGCGGCGCTGAAGCTCAACAACGACTTGGAGCGCATCGGGGACCTCGCCGTAAACTTGGCGGAGCGCGTCGTCTCGCTTCGCGAAATGCCGAACGTCCAGGTCCCGGAAGAACTGGCGCCGATGGCCTCGGCCGTGCGCGCCATGGTCAGCCACAGCCTCGGGGCGCTCATTTCCCGCAACGTCGAGATGGCCACAACGGTGCTCGAAAGCGACGACGCCGTCGACAAGTACCGCGACCGCATCTTTGAACGTCAGCTCGAGCGCATGACCGGCGAGCCGGGGTTGGTCAGCCCCGGTCTACAGTTTGTCCTGGCCACGCGTCATCTGGAACGCATCGCCGACCATGCCACCAACATTGCCGAAGACATTATTTTCTGGATTCGCGGCCTCGATGTTCGGCATGGCCGCGGCATTGGCCCTCTTTCGGAGTCAAGCATCACGAAGAATTCACAGCCGCTTCATTCCGATGTGACCCCGAGCGGCCAGGCTCGTCACGCGATCTTCACCTAGTGTCCCACCTCGGGGACCGGTGCACCCCTGGCTCCGGTCCCCTTCTCCCCCAAAATGCGGCGGAAACGGCATGTTGGCAACCTCTTGACCCAGCCCGGCAGTCCTACTATCGTTCTAAGAAGAGTTCAGGATGAAGCGTTCTCCCCATGACCCGGGAACCATTGTCGCTTTACGACGATACCGGTGGGTGTGTCTAGTCGTCGCCATTCTCCTGCTGTTCAATCCTTTCTTTGCGACGCCGCGCTCCGGACACAGCTTGGAGGTTTGCACTCCGGCGAGTCACCGCGCCACCGTGGGTGCCTCCGAGCTAGAGCATTTCTCGCCGGCTGACGGGTGGGACTCTCTCCCAGCAGCGAACTGGGCGGAGGCAGCAATCGTTTTGCCCCTCCCCGATCTTACGACCCGGTTTTTCTTCGTTTTGCCTTCGGTCCCATCCTCCTCGCAGCAGTTTTACGGTCCCGGTCTGTGGTTCAGGCCGCCGCCCGCTCGCTGATCTCTTTTTCCTTCTGATTGGATTTTGGATGTGAATTCAGACCGGCCCTTCACGGTCGCTTAGGCCCTTGGAAAACTCTCGAGGTGTCAGGAGCCCGCAAGCGCTTGGTTTCGGGTCCCGATGCCCGCGATGGATGTGCATATGACGGAAAAGAAGAACTGGTTGTTTATCGCTATTCTTGTTGCTGGTGCGCTGCTCGCCTGGCGATGGTATGGTCGCACGCCCACGAAAGCCGATGATCATGATCCCGGGGTATCATCCGCGGATCCCCCGGCCGCCGTGGCGCGCGTCGAGCGACGGACGATCGCCGATACCCTGAAGCTTTCGGGCGAGTTCAAGCCGTTTCAGGACGTTGGTGTTCACGCCAAGGTGGCCGGCTACATCAAGACCATTTTTGTCGACGTGGGCACGCACGTGAAGCAGGGCCAGACGCTGGCCATCCTCGAAGTTCCCGAATTAACCGCGCAGCTGGCCGGCGCCGATGCCGCGGTTCGCCGCGCCAATGAAGAAATTGGGCGCGCGCTCGGCGACCTCGAGCGCGCAAAGTCATCACACGCCGCCGCGCATAATGCGTATAAGCGTTTGAGCGATGCCGCCAAGACCCGCGAAGGCCTGGTCGCCCAGCAGGAACTCGACGACGCGCAAGCCAAGGACCTCGAATCGGAAGCGCAGGTTAGTAGCGCCAAGGCGTCGCTCGCGGCGGCTCAACAGGCGTTAGAAGTCGCGCAAGCCAATGAAAGGCAGGTGCAGGCGCTTTCCGACTACACACGGATTTCCGCGCCTTTCGCCGGAGTAATTACCACGCGCTACGCGGACACCGGTGCCCTTGTCGCGGCCGGCACCTCCTCGAGCACGCAAGCCACGCCGGTGGTGCGCCTTGCGCAGGTCTCCGTTTTGCGCCTGGTGCTGCCTGTTCCGGAATCCGTCGCCGCGCAAATCCATCTTCAAGACCCCGTAAAGGTTCACGTGCAGGCCCTGAATGAGGACATCCAGGGTCGCGTGTCTCGTTTCGCCGATTCGCTCGACCTCGAAACCCGTACCATGGAAACCGAGATCGATTGCGAAAACCGCGACGGCCGCTTGATGCCCGGTATGTATACGGAGTCTGAGATTTCTCTCCATCAGGCGGCAAACACGCTCACGCTTCCGCTGGAGGCCGTCGTCCGGAACGGCGACGACGCCACGGTCCTCGAAGTCAACTCGAAGAACATCATCGAAGAGCGCCACATCAAGCTGGGGCTGGAAGACAATTCCCGCGTCGAGGTGCTTTCCGGGCTTTCGGAAGGTGATCGCGTCATCATCGGAAACCGCAGCGAGTTTCGCTCCGGCCAAAAAGTCCAGCCCAAATTGATCGGCGCGCAGGATACCGTGGGAGGAAGCTGATGTCCGGGTTCTCTATTAAATACCCCTATTTCATCATTGTGATTTGCCTGGTCATCGCCATCGTCGGCACGGTTACCTTGGTGCGCATGCCCGTCGATCTGTTTCCCCCGATCAATATTCCTGTGGTCGTCGTCGCGACGTTTTATTCCGGCATGCCGCCCGAACAAATGGAAACCAACATCAGCAATCCCTTTGAGCGGTGGTTCACGCTGGCCAGCGGCGTGGATCACCTCGAATCGCGTTCTCTGCCCGGCGTCAGCCTCATCAAAATCTACTTTCAACCCGGCACGAACGCCGACGCCGACTTGAGCACCGTTTCCAATCTGGCCATGGCCGACCTCCGCCGCCTGCCACCAGGCACGCTCCCTCCGGTCGTTCTCAAATTCGACGCTTCCAGCCTCCCGGTTTGCCTCATCACCCTGAAGGGGCAGGGCCTCAACGAAACACAACTGCAAGACCTTGGCCGGTATACCGTTCGGAACCAAATCGCGAACGTTCCCGGAGCATCCGTACCACAGCCCTTCGGCGGTCGCTATCGACAGATCATGGTCTATGTCGATCCCCTGAAGCTTGAGGCCCATCAGTTGAGTCCCATGGATGTGGTGCGCGAAGTCAACGATGCCAACCTGATTCTTCCTGCGGGCGATGTGAAGATCGGTCCTTACGATTACAACCTCTACTCCAACAGCCAGGCTCCTTCTGCCTCCGCCATCAACACCATGCCTCTGAAGTCCGTGGGTCAAACGCAGTCCTCCGTGCTGGTGGGCGATGTGGGCAAAGCTGTGGACGCGGAAGCCATTCAAACCAACATCGTGCGCGTGGATGGCCAGCGGTCGGTCTATCTCCCCATTCTCAAGCAGGGCGGCGACACCAACACCATCGCCGTCGTCGATGGCATCAAGAAAGCGCTTGGGCACCTGGTCGACATCCCCAGGCAACTCCTTCCCAGAGTCGTGTTCGACCAGTCGCTGTTCGTGAAAACAGCAATCTCCAACGTGCTTCGCGAAGGCGGCATCGGCCTCATCCTCACGGGCCTGATGGTTCTGCTTTTTCTCGGCAGCCTGCGGGCCACCGCCGCCGTCTTCCTCTCCATTCCACTTTCGGCCTTGGCCGCGTTTCTGGCGCTGGGCGGAGGGGGCGGCAGCATCAACACCATGGTGCTTGGCGGCCTCGCGCTGGCCTTCTCCCGCCTGATCGACAACTCCGTCATCGTTCTCGAAAACATTTTTCGCCATTTGGAAATGGGCGAAGAACCGGCAGTCGCCGCGGAAAGGGGCGGCCAGGAAGTGGGTCTGGCGGTGCTGGCGGCGACCTTGACAACTTCGGTGGTGTTCTTCCCCGTTGTATTTCTCTACGGCGTCAGCCGCTTCCTTTTCGTGGCCCTGGCCCTCGCGGTGGTTCTCTCGCTTTTTGCTTCCTACTTCGTGGCCATGTCCGTGGTGCCGCTTTTCTGCGCCAAACTGATCAAACACCGGCAGGCCGATGAAGAGTTGGGCGATACCTTCACTTGGCGGTGGGACGGCATCGGCACGATGTTCAATCTTTATTTCAAGAGGATGCTCGAAAAGTATGACGGCACGCTGGCCACGGCGCTCACCAAGCCAGGCGCCACCACCGTGGCGCTTGCCGGAATTTCCGTCTTGTCTCTCGCTCTCTATCCCTTCCTTGGCGTCTCGTTCTTCCCCCGCACCGACCCCGGCCAATTTGTGATTAACTTGAAAGCGCCTTCAGGGACGCGCGTCGAACTGACCGAAGACCACGTCAAGAGAGTGGAACAAATCATCCGCGGCGTTGTCCCTCCGAGCGAACTGCAAATCATCGTCTCGAACATCGGCATCACCACCGATTTTTCGGCCATCTATACCCCCAACTCCGCGCCGCACACCGCCTTTGTTCAGGTCAGCCTGAAAGAAAACCACAAAGTCGGCAGCTATGAGTACATGCGCAGGGTCCGCGACGAGTTAAGCGAAAAGCTCCCGCAGCTCAGCACTTATTTTCAATCCGGCGGCTTGGTCGACGCGGTGATCAATCTTGGTCTGCCGGCGCCCATTGACATTCAGGTCAGCGGAAACAATCTCGACGAGGTCTACAACACGGCTACCAAACTGGCCCAGCCCGTGCGCCAGCTCAAAGACGTGAGCGACGTGCTGATCCCCCAGGACATCGACTACCCGGCCCTCGAACTCGATGTCGACCGGGAGAAAGCCGGCCTGCTCGGTCTCTCGCAGAAGGAAGTCGTGGACAACGTCATCACCGCGCTCACTTCCAACGGCATGATCGCCCCGAATTATTGGATCGATCCCAAGAGCGGCAATCCGTACATGCTCACCGTGCAATACCCCGAAGACGCGGTCAAAACCGTGACGGACCTCAAGCAGATCCCTCTGCGCGGAGTGAAAAGCTCCGAGCCGACCTTCCTCGACACCGTCGTCAAAGTCAGAACCATTCCTTCGCCCACGGAAGTCGACCACTATCAGCTGTTCCGCGTCGTGGACGTCTACGTTTCACCAAAGACGCAAGACCTCGGCGGTGTCGCCAGCCAGGTCGATGACATCATCAAGAAAACGCACATCCCCGAAGGCGTGCGCGTGAATCTCCGCGGCTCGGTCCAGGGCATGCGTTCTTCCTTTCGCAGTTTCGGTATCGGCCTCATTTTGTCGGTCGTTTTGGTCTACTTGATTCTGGTCGCGCAGTTTGCTTCCTGGGAAGACCCGTTCATTATTTTGCTTGCCATTCCGCCCGGCCTTGCGGGCGTGCTGCTGTTTCTCCTGGCCACGGGCACGACGCTGAACGTCATGTCCTTGATGGGCGTGGTCATGATGGTGGGCATCGTGGTTTCGAATAGCATTTTGATCGTCGAATTTGCGCGGCACATGCACCATGACGGCAAGCCCGTGAAAGAAGCGGTTTCGCTGGCCTCGCGAATGCGTCTTCGTCCGATTCTGATGACTTCGCTCGCCACGGTTCTTGGCATGATCCCCATGGCCATCGGCGCCGAGCCCGGCAGCGAGCAGTACGCGCCTCTGGCGCGCGCCATCATCGGCGGCCTGTTGGTCTCCGTGGTCATCACCGTCTACCTCGTACCCGCCGTCTACCTCATGGTGCACGGCAAAGGAGAAGACGAGCCACAGGGGGTGCAGTCGTGATGCGCCGGGCGGGTTCGCTCTCGCTCCTCGTCGTCCTCACCTGCGGCTTGGCCAACGCACAAGCCCCGGCCAGCCCAGCAAAACTCCAGACGCCTCGGCAAACCTCAACGACGCCGACACCTCTGAGCCTGGCCGAAGCCGAAGCGATCGCCCTCAAGAACAATCCCCAGATCACCATTGGAAGACTGCGTGCGCTTGTCGCCGGGCAATACGTCCGCGAATCCCGCTCCGCCCTTTTGCCAAATGCTTATCTCAGCCTGACTGGCGTAGACGCCAATCCGGGAAGCCGCCTCACCGCCGGTTTCCTAAACAATCCAATCCTTTTTCCGCGGGCAGCCGGCGGGGCGACCGTTACGCAGCTGGTTACCGACTTTGGCCGCACCACGAATTTGCTTTCGAGCTCGGAATATGGAGCCAAAGCGGAAGATCAGAATGCCGCCGCCACGCGCGCCGATATTTTTCTTGCGGTCGACCAGGCTTTCTACAACTCCCTGGAGACGCAGGCCCTTGTCAAGGTAGCCGACGAAACGGTGCAAGCCCGGCAGACGCTGGTCGACAAAGTACAGGCTTTGACCGACGCTAAACTTAAGTCCGAGCTCGACCTCAGCTTCTCCAAAGTCGAGCTTGCGCGCGCTAAGCTCTTGTTGCTCGAAGCGCGCAACAACTTCCAGGCCGCGCTTGCCGGTCTTTCCGCGGTTCTCGGCTATCCGAGCGAGCAGAATTTCGCGTTGGTCGAAGAAACCGCTGCGCTCGCGCCCCCGGCTCCCGACGTTCAGCCGCTCATTCAACAGGCTTTAGTGCAGCGTCCGGAAATCAAAGCACGGCAATTCGAGGTTGAGTCCGCGAGGAAATTCGGCAGAGCGGAGCACGATCTCTGGCGCCCCTCGGTGAACGCGCTCGGCGTTGTCGGCGAAGCTCCCGTGCGCGACGATCACATTACTCCCAACTGGTACGGTGCGGTCGGCGTTAACGTCAACATCCCGGTCTTTAACGGCTTCCTTTACAACGCCAGGGCTAAAGCCGCCGATCTCCAAACGGAGGCTGATCGCCAGAGGCTCCGTGATCTTGAAGACACCATTTCGCGAGATGTCCGGGTCTCCTGGCAAGACACGAATCGAGCCTATGAACGGCTTTCCGTCACCGAGCAGCTTCGCGAGCAGGCCGACTTGGCTCTGGACCTCTCGCAGGCCCGCTACAATCTCGGCCTCGGCTCTATCGTGGAACTGACGCAAGCCGAGCTGCAAAAAACCGAGGCGGACATCGCTCGTGCTGACGCTACCTACCAATACCGCTTGACCCAGATGGTCCTTGCCTTTACCATCGCGGCGCCGAAGTAGGCCTTCGACCCCTGCGGAACAAAAGGAAAAAGCTGTCTCGAGGGAGTTGCGGATGGCTCGGTTCGTTACAACGGACGCACGGCCGAAACCTTTCCTGTACTGCCAAGTCTCCGCTCGTTTTGGCCCCAGCCTGTTGTTCTTGGTCCTCTAACAATCCGTAACTTCTTATACGTCAATGGTTTGCTGTGAGTTACTCCGCTTTGTTACAGGATATTCACAATTAGTTGACGCAATTGTAAGACGGCCTCTTTACCTTTTGCCGCTAGGGTGAAAGTGCATTTTTCGGTAACAACCTCGATTCTTGCTCGAAAAGAGAGACTAAATGAAAAAACTAGCAGCATTCGCACTATTCCTGTTCCTTGCTACGGGCTTGGCACTTGCGGATACACCTAAGGATGCCGACCCCAAGCCAGCCAAAACCGCCGATCCCGCTAAACCTAAAGCGGCCAAGGAAACCCCGAAATCCGCCTCGGAGCTCGCAGCCGAGATTGAGGAGCTCCGCCAGGCCGTTCAGTCACAGCAAGAGCAACTGCAACTCTTGAAGGAAGAGCTTGCTAAGCGCGACCGGCAGATTGACGAAGCCCGTGAGGCTGCGGCTACCGCGAATGCACGTGCCGCCGAGGCTAGCACTAAAGCGGCGGAGGCGGTGAACTCAACCGCGGCAGTGAAAAGCACGACCGAATCGCTGACTACGCCCGCAAACTCTTTGAAGACGAGCAACGAAGTGCTTACGGCGACCGTAGCGAATGCGGGAACCAACGCCAGGGTTGCGGGCAACACAAACGCTGGCGGCGCTGGTCAGCAGCACGAAAATCCCGCCGCCATTCAGTTCAAAGGGGTCACTCTCACGCCGGGCGGGTTCGTCGCGGCAGAAACGGTTTCCCGCACAAAGGCAACCGGCTCGACGATTAACACTCCCTTCAATGGCATTCCGTTTCCTGGAGCCGCTTTAGCAAAGGTTTCCGAGAACAGCTTCACCGCGCGCCAGTCCCGCCTCAGCCTGCTGGCGGAAGGCACAGTCGGTAGCGTCAAACTGACTGGCTACTACGAAGCGGACTGGTTGGGCACAGGCGTGACCTCTAACGACCGCCAGAGCAACAGCTACGTGTTCCGCCAGCGCGTCCTTTATGGACAGCTGGCAACCGAGAGCGGCTGGAGCGTGACCGCGGGGCAGCAATGGAGCCTCGTGACCGAGAACAGGAAAGGCATCCAGAACCGTCAGGAGGTGATCCCGCTGACAATCGACCCACAATACAACGTCGGGTTTAACTGGGAGCGGCAGTATGCGTTTCGGGTGGTGAAGAATTTCTCGACGAGTGCTTTCGGCGTGTCAATTGAAGCTCCTGCAATGACGGTTGGGGGCCGGGGCTTCTCAACATTCACTCCCGCAACCGGCGCCGCTTTCCAGAACTTCTTCCTGGGTTCGCCTGGCCAAGGAGGCGGCCTGCTGAACTTTATCGATACTACGGGCTACTCGCTCAATAAGGCTCCCGACATTATCGCGAAAGCAGCGTTCGATCCCGGATTTGGCCATTATGAGGCCTATGGAATCGTCAGTATTTTCCGCAACCGCATCTATCCGTGCGCGGTGGTCACGCCCACCCCTAGCGCCACCATCATTATTAACGGCCCGGCGCTGACTTGCGCAGCCGGCGCTACAACGCCGTCCGCTGCGGGAGCTTTCAATGACACAACCGTCGGCGGCGGGGTGGGCGCGAGCGCTCGAATTCCACTCTTCGCCAAAAAGCTAGAAGTGCTGGTCAAGGCTCAGGGTGGCGACGGCATTGGTCGCTATGCTTCCGCCCAGCTTGCGGACACCACCGCTCGACCGGATGGAACTCTGGCGCTCATCCGCGGAGGCTCCGGCCTCGGTGAATTGGAATATCACCCGAACGCCAAGCTGGACGTGTATGCGTACTATGGCGCGGAATACGCATTCCGCGCGGCATATCAGGGGTATATGACCGCCGCAGCCACCACCACCGCTGGCGTGACCACGATCAAGACCTCCAACACGGCATTCGGTGGTTATGGCGGCCCGACTGCCAATAACAGCGGGTGCAGCGTCGAGTTGCCGCCAAGTCCTACTACATTTACCTCGGCGTCTTTTGGAGCTACAGGACCGACACCAGCGAATTGCGCTGGCGACACCCGCCTAGTTTACGAAGCAACGTTTGGCTTCTGGCACAAGCTTTACCAAGGGCCGAAGGGCGGGTTCCGCTGGGGTTTGCAATATTCTTATTTCAATAAGAGTCCATGGTCCGGACAGGGCTCTGCAGCCTGCATAGCCGCAGGCGGCTGCGGCCCGAAAGCCAATGACAACATGGTGTGGACCTCGTTTCGGTACTACCTACCTTAGCCCAAAAGCAAACACGTAGCTTGTATTCTGGCGGGCGGATCCAATCGAGGATCCGCCCGTTTGGCTGTACACCGAGCAACTCATCGAACCAGCCCGCAGGGGCGGCCCGCGCTAATTTCCGGCTCGTGCCACTCGCTCTTCCACCGCTTTACGGGTGGCCACTAGCGTCGCGGTCAAAGTCTCACGCGGAATGCTGGTTACAAACGGCTCAATCATCCACCGCAGCACGACCGGAATGTCGCGCGTGAGTGACACTACTTCACTTTGCACGTACACGCCGCCGTCGCGCTCTTCCATCCGCCACCACGTTTCCATGCGCCACAGGAAGCCGCCGTCTTGGCCTGGCGGCTTCTCGCGCTCGTCGGGTTTGCCGGGGTTCTCCACTTCCGCGATACGCAGGGCGGAGCTGCGGCTGTGGGCGCGCGCGGGCCCGTCGCGGAAATACTCAATATCGTGCTCGGTGTCCAGCACCACGGTGATCACTTTGTGGCGGCGAAACCGTAGAAACACGCGGAAATGGTCGCCGTTTCTCGACTCGATTTTTGAACTCTCCACGTCGGGCGAGTAATACACCGAATGCTTGTCGTAGTCTTTGAGCATTCCTAGAACGTCATCAAGCCGCACTCCGGGGATAAACACCAGCCCCGCCCAGTGATGGATGATGCCTCCGGGACACGCGATGGGCTTTCCGCCGTCAAGCATCTCCATTTTTCGCATTTTCACTTCGCCGAGCTTGAGCGCCGCGTAGGCTGCCTCGCGTTCCGGTAGGGGCAACTCGTCAATCCACAGGAGATTTGTTCCACGCGCGAGCTCTTCTTCATTCCGCGTTTCGGTGAGTTTCACGTAGCGGTCGAACGCGGCGAGCGTATTCGCGCGCAAGGGAGCGGGCTCGGGCTCCGCGCCTTCGGCGAAGGCTGCTATGGATGGAACCAGGATCGCTCCTGCCAGGACGATCGCCCAGGCCATGCCCCGTCTGTCGGACCCACCGTTCACCTGTCGCCTCGTTCTGTCAATTGTGAACCAGCAGGGGGATCCCGCAACCTACTGATTTCAAGGGCGGTTCGATCCGCAGTGGTTTGCCGCCACGCGGTAGGATGCAAGCGTCCCTCCGGTCTTGTCCACTCCTACGGACCGATCGCGCTTGGAGTGACATCGGCAGTTGCCGCTCCCGTCACCTTTGGCGAAGCGCCACTTTCGAGAAGCAATGTGGTATGCAAGTGTCGGAAGGCGTGGAAGCCGGCGCGCGGAAAGCCGAGCTTGTCCAGGGTAGGCTCGGCTATGTCACTTTGTTCCTTTTTGTCGGGTTTACCCGCTTTCAGCCTGATGCAGTGCTCTGGCTAGTTTCGGAAGTGCTGATGTTGCGCTTAGGGATTTTATCGGCCATGGCGTTGAAGAGCCCTTCGCGCCCCCTGACTCTTTTTTCGGGTTTGCTCTTGATCCTGCTTCTTTCGGTTTCAGTCAACGTCTGACCGATGGGTGGGATGGCGTCCGCGGCTAATGGTCTGCCCCGAAACAGGACTCCGCAACGCAATGGGGGTTTAGTTTTGGCGGGTTGGGTAGCTCGCACACGACCCCTTTCAGGGCCGCTGTCCCCGCGCGGCCCCCAACCCGTTCTTGGCACACTACGCGGGCGACTGGCGGGGCTCAATGGTTCGGCGGAGCCAGCGTACACAGTA
>DATAIH010000014.1:0-2270 GCA_036262755.1 Candidatus Acidiferrum sp. | reverse complement strand
GGCGGGCTCGAGAGGGCGAGGCCAATCTGACGAGCGGCGTTTGAAGCCATGCGATAAAACGGTTCGCCCACCCGGATCAGCTGGGGCTCATCAGAGCCCCAGTGATTGTGTTTAGTTCATTCGCAGAGGAAGTTTCTGCCTTACGCCTCTCAAGCGACAGGCTTCATGATGGCGCCCTCGATGAGTTCACCGGCAGTGACATATTTCCACAAAGCCACGAGCAGTTTACGCGCCAGCGCTGTGATCGCCACTTTCTTGCGTGCCTTGGTGGCGCAGACACCGACTTTCGCGAAATACCAGCGTGCCAAGGCTGATTGCGGCTGATGCCGCAGCCACAGCCAGGCGATTTGCACCATCGTCGTGCGCAGCCGCGGATTGCCCGCCTTCGACACGCCCTGCTCATGCGAGATGCCCCCGCTCTGCCATGGCGTCGGCGCCAGGCCTGCGTACGCGGCGATCTGCCGGCGATTGGAGAAATGCCGCGATAAGCCTTCGGACCATAGTTTGGTCGCACCATCCGCAGCGAACCCACGCAACGCCGTCAACATCCTCACCCCGGATGCCCCTCTCGGTTGATCGCAGGCCGCTTCGGGACCCGTGTTGAGCACCACAGGCGCCGGCGAAAGGAGAATCCTGTCGCGCTCCTTCTCCACCACCTTGATCTGCTCAAGGACCAGCTCAAGCCGATCGAGCTCGCGGCTGATCTGCGCTTTTACATATTGCGGCAAGGGCCGCCCATCGCCCGTGCACAGTTCGTCAAGCCGCTTTCTGCGATTGCGCAAGAGCGGCGCGTAATCGGCGATCCCTTGCGCGAACAAAAGACCCTTGATGCGATTGACGTGGCGCACCCGTTCGGCGGTCAGTGTGTCGCGCTCACGGCAAAGCCGGCGCCGGTCCTCGTCCTCGGGCGACGGGGCGACCACCATCGAACAGACACGCGGCTCGCCGCGCTTATAGGCCAAAAGCGCCCGCAGCAACGCCTCCCCATCGATCTTGTCGGTCTTGGCTCGCCGCCGCCGGCGCGGTACTGCGATTGAGGCCGGATCGACCACATGGCTCTCGATCCCCTCTTGCTGCAGTACGCGATGAATCCAGAACCCGTCCAGGCCGGCTTCTTGAATGACAATGAGATGGAAGCTCTTACCCGTCCGCACCGCCGCCTTGCGCTGCAGCTCGGAAAAGCGCGCCAAAAGCCCCGCAATATCACCGGCCGTCACGCTGTGTTTCGACATCTTCTCGCCCTTGCCCGGGGAAAGTGACGTGATCAACCAGGTTTTTCGGCTCAGTTCCAAAGAAACGAAAATCGCGCCAAACTGCACACGGATAGCGGTCGGGTGTTTCAGGTGATCGTGCAACATCGGTCGCCTCCAGGTTGAGTGGAATAGCAACCTTAAACCCGGCCGCTATCCGCCTCCCCATGGAATCTCAACATCCGCATCGAAGGCACGCGCATCAAACACACCATGGGCCCAGTATCGCTGAAGCTCTACGACAAGTTCGGTCTCATTCTGCGGATCGAGACGACGGTCAACGATCTGACATTTTTCAAGCACTACCGCGAGGTAGAACACCGTGATGGCAGCAAAGAAACCAAGTGGGCATCGATGCAGAAGACGATCTACAGCCTGCCTGCGCTGCGGCAGATCCTGGAGGCCGCCAACCGCCGCTACCTGGAGTTCTTGTCCGCGATCGAGGATCCTCGCAACGGCCGTGACAAGCTCGACAGGCTCTCGCAGCCGGTGCAAAACCAAGGCCGTTCCTACCCCGGTTTCAACCTGTTCGATGCCAGCGACGAAGCCCTGCTCACCGCCATCGCACGCGGCGAATTCAACATCAGCGGCATGAAGAATAAAACCCTGCGCCGGTTCCTCCCAGACAAAACTACCGGACAGGTGTCCCGCATGCTCAAACGCCTCCGGCTGCATGGCCTCATCAAAAAGGTCGGCCGCAGCTACAAGTACTACCTGACCCAATTCGGCAAGACCGTGATCACCACTGCCCTGAAGCTGCGCGAACTCGTCATCATCCCCCAACTCGCCCTTCTCAGAGCCTCATAGATCAGTTTTTTGCCCGTTTTGCGCAGATTTCAAATGTAGAGGTACTAAGACGGTTGTGCCTCACATATTCCTGCAACTTAATCAGTTCGATTTGGAGATTTATGAGTTCCTCGATGTAGTTGTAGTTCTTCGGCGGTCTGCGTGGTTCGGGTCGTTCACCCACGATCCAATACTGCTCGACTTTTGCGGTCTCCGTAGCTAACTCCGTCACTT
>DATAIH010000013.1:0-52189 GCA_036262755.1 Candidatus Acidiferrum sp. | reverse complement strand
CTCCAGTTTAAGCCATGTTTATTCGGGAAGGTTCATGGAGTAGAATCCTGGATAATTGCGGACGTGGAGGAAAGCGATGCATGCCGACCGAGTGGAAATTTCCTGGGACGCTGCCAAATCCAACTGGCTGGTGCGGATCGTGACTGGTGAAGAGGTGATTCGCCGACACTGCAACGCGCCAAAGGATGCGGACGAACAAACCCTTCGCTCCGCGGCTAAGAAAACCGTCGAAGAAGAAGGTTATGAGCCAGACGTGGAGCTGAGCATCCGCCGTTAGACGCCGCCCATCCAAGCGAAGACCGCGCTGCTGCCGCTCCCCTTACAGCGCGAAAGGCCAAGTCCACTCCCGAAGCTGTCTCGCACGCGTTTTCTTAACAAAAAACAACCCCGAGACCTCTTGGCTGCTCACGATTTTACCGTGCCATAGTCTAACTATGCCAGGGTGCGGCTTTGCATCGAGACGAAATTCACACCGTGGGAATGCCCTCCTTGGACGTCCTCCGCGCCATCACCGCCAGCGCGGCGGAAATGCTCGGCGGGCAGGAGCGCGTAGGCGCCATCGAGTCAGGGAAATTCGGCGATCTCGTAGCGGTCGCAGGAGACCCCGTCGCCGACATCACCGACCTCGAGCGTGTTCGGTCGTGATGAAGGATGGCCAAGCGGTGCGGAAGGATCGCGCACCCCATGGAGGTCCAGCCTCGACAGCGGTCTCGCGGTCACCATCAAAGGAGGAATGCGATGAGCGGAGCTTCAAAGCTGTTTGGGTTGGCCCTGGCTGGGGGCGTTCTGCTTGGCGCTGCAGGAGCGAGCCTTAGCGATCAGGGTCCATCGAAGGATCAAACTCCGACTCAGGCGCGCTCCCGGGCGGAAGAAACGCTCGAGTGGTGGAACCATATCGGCAATAAGCTGATCGCCATGGCCAAGGACTTTCCCGAAGACCAGTACGATTTCAAAGTACAGAAAGACGAGCGCACCTTTGCGCAAAATCTCCTGCACGTTGCTGCCGTCGATTATGACCTGATCAGCAAGGTTTCCGGATCGACGATGGGGCCTGACTTTGGAAAGGACAAGCACAACCCGTCGCGCGACATTTACAAGACCAAGGCCGACGTGGTGAAGCTGCTCGAATCCGCCGTCGCCGACGGCGCGGCCGTCATCAAGCAGCAAGGCGACGCGGGGCTGGAGCAAACCATGCCTTTTGCGTGGGAAACCGGGAGACACGTGGTGCGCGTTTCCTACATCTGGATGGCCGGCATCGAGCACAGCTCCGAGCACTTCGGCCAGCTGGCGGTCTACTACCGCGCGAACAACTTGATTCCGCCCGAATCGCGGAGGTAATCAGGTCCCAAAAGTCCTAACTTCAAAGGCAAACCCCGGGCCAGTGAAGTATCGGAGTGATGAGACTCACACACGAGATGCCGGAGCGGATCCGAAGTTCGGCTTCTACATCCCGCCCCGTGAGCAGGAACATCACGCGGCGGCGGGCTGCGCCTCGAGGATGTGGGCGGGGACTTTGCGGAGTTCCCACACGATGCCAAGCCAAGACATGAATTTCAGCGTGTAATAGGTGACGTCAATCTCCCACCAGTAGAAGCCCTGGCGCGCGGAAGCCATGTAGTGATGGTGATTGTTGTGCCAGCCTTCGCCGAGCGTGAGCAAGGCGAGCAGCCAGTTGTTGCGGCTGGTGTCGCTGGTCTGGTAGCGGCGCGAACCGAAAAGATGCGAGAGCGAATTGATGGTGAAGGTGTCGTGCCACAGCAGCACCGTGCCGAGACAGAATGCCCAGATAAACAGAGGCCAGCCGCCGACGAGCCATAGCACCGCGCCAAGCACCGCTGGCGGCACCATGTGATACTTGTTCAGCCAGCGCAGCTCGGGGAATTTCGCAAAGTCGCCGATGTAATCCATGCGCGTGTCATTGTATTTGTCCGAAAGAATCCATCCGATGTGGGACCAGAAAAAGCCAAACAACGTCGGAGAATGCAGGTCCAATTCCTGATCGGAAAAGCGGTGATGGTGGCGGTGATGCGCCGCCCACCACAGCACGCCTTTTTGCGAGGAAGACATGGCCATGAATGCGATGATGAACTGGAAGGCCCGGCTGGTCTTAAACGAGCGGTGCGAAAAGTAACGGTGATAGCCGGCAGTGACGAAAAACATGCGCACCACCAGCAGCGCCAGGCAGGTCACCAAGTAATACCAATGAAACGGAAGGAAAAAAATCAGCAACGCCGCGAGATGCACGAGGAAAAAAGGCAGGGAGTGAAGAATCGAGAGCCGCGAGCCATTTGGCAGCGGGATAGTTAAATATCGTGGAATCGAAGCCATCCGGCAAAAACCTCCGCGTGGAAATAAAGGCGCAATGGAATCGCGTCATTCCGCAAACGCCGAGATCCAGCCAGAACTTCGCGCCTCAAAGGAACAACGGCGTAACGAATTCAGTCTACGGTTGCACTCGCAATGGGGTCAAGCACAACAATGTACAGGTTACAGAAGTTAAGATGTACGGAAGGACACATGGGTTGTGAAAGCGGCGGTTTTTTCCCTCCCCTGGACTTGGGCGGACAAAGCATCGTCAGAAATGGCCGACAGAGTGTGCTATTGTCAGGGCCGGTTTCATCTTCGAGGGGAACGTCCGGACGCGGCCCGGGTGAAGTGCAAAAATGGCAGAACGCCCTGTACTGGTTGGATTGGTTCCGCAAACCGTGGTGCTGGATCCCGGCGACCAGGTTTCCTGGATTTCCGACGCGGGAAACTTGCGTGTCGAGTTTGACGTGAACCGCTGCCCTTTCTCTTCAAACGTTTTTCAGGCCCCCGCAGGAGTCCGCCTGCTCAGCGGACCGCCGCGCCCTGGCAGCAAAGCCACGACGTACAAATACCGCCTCTGGCTCAATGACCAACTCGTGGGCCAGGGCGAAGTGATCCTCCGCGAGAAGTAGGCGGCCAAGAGCAACCTTGGCATCCCGCCTCGCTTGCGGCGCGGGCTATCCCGTGCCTCCTCACCGGGAACTTTGCGGCGGTCCGGCAGGAAAGAAAAAAGGAGCATTTTTCCCACCGCACCCGGTTTGGGCGCGGTTACTTTTGTCCTGGCTGGTACGTCTTTTCACATGGAGAAGTTTGTAAGGAGAAACGCCGCTATGCGAATGAAGCAGTCCTTGCGATTGAGTTTGTTGCTCTTACTCGGGGCAACCCCAGTTTTGGCGCAGGATCCAGCGGCTCCGCCACAGCCACATCAAAGCTCTCCCACCGGAGGAGAGCTCAGGCCGCAAGAAGGACGCGGCCGAGGTGTGGTTGGCAAAATCACCGCGATCAAAGACGGCGCGCTCGAGCTCGTTAGGATGGACGGGGCCCGCGTAACGGTCAAGCTCACGGACAAGACCGAATACAGCAAAGACCGGCAAAGCGCGAAGCTCCGAGACTTCAAGGTTGGAGACACGGTGTTTATTCGCACCGAAGGCAGTGGGGATCAGGACCTGACTGCGCTGGCGGTTGCCGGGCGCAGCGGGAACGGACCCGGTGGTCCCGGAATGGGCGGTCCCGGCGGCGGCATGATGGCGATGGGCGGGGGCGAGCTTGGAAAAGACTTCGTCTTTGGTGAAGTGAAGTCTGTCGAGGCTCCGAAGATCACTGTGTTGCGCCCGGACAATGTGACGCAAACGCTCGAATTAAACGAAGAGACTTCGCTGCGCAAGGGGCGCGAGAGCGTGACCATGGCGGATATTCTGGTTGGAGATCACGTTTTTGCGCGCGGCGGCATGCAAAACAACGCGTTCGTGCCGAAGATGGTGATGGTCATCGGGCCCGAGCAATGGAAACGCATGCAGGAAATGGGCATGGCGCCGGGAGCCTCCAAACCTCCGGCCGACTCCAAACCCAATCCGCCCGAGCGATAGATCCTCTGGGAGCCTTCGAAGGGATGTTCATCCGGCCCAGCATATTCATTTTCAGCCTAACAGCGATCCTGTTGCCGCCCCCTTTGCGCGCTCGGCAGGCAACGCCTCCGCTACCCACCCAGCAGGCCGCGCCCGCCCCTGCTCCTGCCTCGCCACTGCAACCTGCGCCGACAGAGGCGTCCGTCACGTTTGAAATCACGGGTTCCGCGCGCAGTGGGAAAACGCCCCTGCCGGGAGTTAGTGTTACGGCGGCCAACACGTTGACGGGCAAGAAGTACGTGTCGGCAACAAACTCGGAAGGTAAGTTCACCCTCACCGGCCTGGGACGGGGCAGATATGTGGTTCGCGTCGAGTTCATGGGTTTCTCGACGTTCACCGAGGAAGTGGTGCTAAATCCGGAGAATCCTGCGGGCAAGGTCGACGCCGAACTGCTTCTGGCATCCCGCCAGCAGGAGCCATCCAATAATGCCATGGCCGCGCTGGCTGCAGCGGGGCGGGGCTTCCAAAGCCTAGCCATGCAAAGCACGCTTTCTTCGCTCGGAGGCGGAAATGGCGATTTCGTCGGAGCGAACGGGAGCGGCAACCCGACGAGCGGGGACATCTCGAGCCTGCCCTTGAGCGGAGCGGGAGCGGAAGGGCCCACGGAATCGGTCAGCGTGAGCGGCGCGCAGGGGCGCACGCAGGACTTCGGCGTGGGCAACGAAGAAGAGCTGCAGCAGCGCGTCCAGGAATTTCGCGATCGAATGCAGCGGGAGGGCGGCGGCGCTTTTGGCCCGCCTCCCGGCGGGGGCGGATTCGGAGGGCCTGGAATCGTCATGATCGGGCGGATGGGGCGGGGCTTCAACATCAATCAACCCCACGGCGTGCTCTACTACACGGATGACAACTCGGTCCTGGACGCGCGGCCTTTTTCATTGACAGGTATTCCAACGGCGCAGGCTTCCTACAATCAGGCGCACTTCGGGGCGAACGTCGGCGGTCCCTTGAACATTCCGAAGGTTTTCAACGGCGGCAACAAGTGGTTTTTCTTTGGCGGGTGGAACGGCTCCCGAGGCAGCAACCCCTACGACGCGTTCTCCACCGTGCCTACCCAAGCCGAGCGCTCGGGCGACTTCCGCCAGGCCACCTACAACGACGGTCACCCGGTTCAGATCTTTAATCCGCAAACCGGGCAGCCCTATCAATTCAACGGCAATTCCAATATGCTCGATCCGTCTTTGATTTCGAGCTCGGCGCAAGCGTTGCTGAATTACATGCCCCTCTCGAATATCCCCACCAACGCCTTCGGCCAGAACTTTCATTATGTGACTTCGGCAAACAGCAGCTCCGATGCCGTCTCGTTCCGTCTGATCCACAATTTTGGCGCGACGCCAGGGCCCGGCGGGGGCCGCGTGATCCTTGGCGGGATGGAAGGCGGTGGCGGAGGCCGGCGGCGCGCCCACAGCAATATCAATTTCGGGCTGAACTGGGCGCGCAGCTCGAGCGACATTGTGAATCCATTTCCCTCTTTGGCCGGCGGCAACAGCTCGCAAGGGCTGAACGCCAGCGCGGGCTGGGTTTACGGCAAAGGGCGGGCCACCAACAACCTTCGCGTGAATTACAACCACAACCATGTTTCGACCACGAATCTTTATTCGAATGCGATAAACGTGGCCGGGCTCGCGGGCATCACCGGAGTATCCACGGATCCGTTTAACTGGGGCTTGCCGGGAATCAGCTTCACCTCCTTTGGTGGCTTGAGTGACCCAACCCCGCGCCGCGAACTGGATCAGACTTACACGATTTCCGACACCCTTTCCTGGAACCACGGAAAGCACAATTGGCGATTCGGCGGAGACTACCGCCGCATCCTTCAAAGCTTCCATTCCGCCAGAAACGCGCAAGGCGACTTCGTGTTCACGGGATTCGCGACGTCGCAATACGCGGCGGCAGGCACGGCCTCTTGCCCGGGGACTCGGCCGTGCGCAGCGGCTGACACGGGCTACGACTTCGCCGATTTCCTTCTGGGCTTTCCGCAGCAAACCTCGCTGCAATTCGGAGCCAATGCCTACGATTTCCGCGCAAACTCTTACGATGTCTTTGCCCAGGATGACTGGCGCTTCCGGTCGAACCTGTCTTTCAACCTCGGGCTGCGTTACGAATACTACGGCCCGTACACGGAAGCGAGTAACCGCATCGCAAACCTGGACGTCGCGCCCGGGTTTACCTCCGCCGTGCCGGTTCTGCCTGGCCAATCCGGGCCTTACAACGGAGTCTTCCCCGCTTCCTTGATCGAGCCCGACCGCAACAATTGGGCGCCTCGCGTAGGCATCGCCTGGAAGCCACAAAAAAACATGGTCGTACGCGCCGGGTACGGTATCAACTACAGCCTCGCGCAGTACGGCGCGATGATTCAGAATTTCGCATTTCAGCCGCCCTTCGCCTCGACCGCCACCAACACTACCGACGTCGCCGGACTCGTCGGCGGAAGCCCGCTGACGCTGGCCAACGGCTTTCCGGGCGCGCCGTCCGGCACGGTGACCAACAATTTCGCGGTCAATCCCAACTATCGCCTCGCCTATGTGCAAATCTGGAACCTGGACATTCAGCGCGAGTTGCCGGGCGGCTGGATCCTGAACGCCGGCTACAACGGAGCGAAGGGAACGCGCCTGGACACCGAGCGCGCGTTGGTAGTCGCGGGAAACCAGCCTTTTATCTACGAATCTTCGGAGGGCAACTCGATCCTCCACGCTGGTTCCGTGCGGATCCGCAAGCGCATGACCAAAGGGATCGGTCTTGCCGCGCAGTACGTGTATTCCAAGTCCATTGACGACGCCTCTTCGATTGGCGGTGGCGGCACCGTGGTGGCGCAAAATCCCTTCGACCTTTCCGCCGACCGCGGGCTTTCCAGCTTCGACCAGCGGCACAAATTTACGGGCAACTGGATTTACGATTTGCCGATTGGAGAAAACCGCCGCTTTTCTCCAAAAGGGGCTTGGGGCCACATCTTGAGCGCGTGGCAGTGGAGCGGCGATTTTACGATTGGTTCAGGGCTGTATTTCACCCCCCGCGTGCTCGGCGGCGGATTGGACATCAGCCGCGGCGTAAGCGGCTCGCTTCGCGCCAACATGGTAGCAGGTCAGAGTGCCGCACTCGGCAATCCCACCACGCTCGAATGGTTCAATACCGCCGCGTTTTGCGCACCCAGCTCCGCCTGTGTGAACCCCAGCAGCTCGCCTTATGGAGACGCGGGGAGAAACATCATTGAGGGGCCAGGGCAAGTCACCCTGGATATGGCCATCAACAAGACCATCACCATCAAGGAATCCCGGGCCTTGGACCTGCGCCTTTCCGCCAGCAATGTTTTCAACAGCGTCCATTTCACCTCCATCAATACCGTGGTGAATTCCCTCACCTTTGGTGAAGTCACGGGGACGGGCAGCATGCGGCGCATAACCATGACCGCGCGCTTCCGCTTCTGAGGGGCAATGACCAACGAGCGAATAAAGAAAGATCTTGCGGCGTTCCTGATGGCTGGCCTGCTTTTCCAGGCGGCCCCACCGCTGACCGCCCAGCAGGCCCCGCCAATGCCCTCAGCCCCGAGCCGCATCAGCGTAACCACGGAACTGGTGCTGGTAAACGTAGTCGCGCGGGACAAAAAAGGAAATCTGATCCGGGATCTGAAAAAAGAGGACTTCACGCTGCTCGAAGACGGTAAGAAACAGGAAATCTCCACGTTTGATTTCGAGAATGTGGACGAGGCTCTGACCGCGGGACCCGCGGAAGCCACCGTTTCCGGCTCCGCTCCGGAAGGGAGCCTTCTGCGAGCTCCCAAAAAAGGCCCGGCGTTGCTGGATGCCCGCGACCGGCGGTTAATGCTTTTCTTCTTCGACTTTTCGGCCATGGATCCGGAGCAGATCGATCGCGCCGTGGACGCGGCAAAAAGCTTCGTTTCGACCAAGATGCAGCCGGCGGACCTGGTTGCGCTGGTATCGCTGGCCACGAATCTGCACGTCGACCTGGATTTTACCGACAACAAGGAAAAGCTACTGTCGGCCCTGGCCTCCTACACCTCTGGCGCGGGCCAGGGATTCGACACGGGCGGCACCGGCAGCGCCGAGGGTGCGGCAGAAACCGGAGGTTCGTTCGCGGCGGATGATACCGACTACGACACTTTTAGCGCCGACAGGAAACTCTTGGCGCTCGAATCCATCATGCAGGCGCTCGGCAAACTCTCTCAAAAGAAGAGTCTCATTTACTTCAGCAACGGCATCAGCCAGTCCGGGATGGACAATCAAACGGCTCTGCGCGCCGCCACCGCCGCGGCGGTCAAGGCGAACGTGTCCATCTATTCGATGGACCTCCGCGGGTTACAAGCATTTCCCCCGGGCGGCGAAGCGCAATCGGCCAGCCTGCACGGGCAGTCCGCATATTCTGGGCAATCGGTTTTGAACGATTTGAACAACAACGCCGCCTCCCAGGAAACCCTCGCGACGCTTTCCTCCGACACTGGCGGCAAATCCTTTTTTGATTCCAACGACTTCGGAGGAGTCTTTTCTCAGGTACAGAAGGACACTTCGGCGTACTACGTGCTGGGTTTCGTCAGCAACAACGCGGCAAAGGACGGGAGGTACCGCCATCTGAAAGTTCAGGTGAAGCGGGCTGATTTGAAGCTCGACTACCGGTCCGGGTATTACGCGGACCGCGATTTCGAGCATTTGGACAAAGCCGACCGCGAACAGCAACTCGAGGACGAACTGGCCGCGCAACTCTCGCAGGTGGAGGTGCCGCTTTACGCCGGCGCGGCGTATTTCCGCCAGGACGATTCCCACTATTACCTTGCCGTTTCTCTGGTTATTCCGGGATCGCAGATTCCCTTTGTCACCGAAAAAGAGAAAGACAACGCCACCATCGACATCATCGGCCAGGTTCTCGAGGGCAGCAAATTCCCGGTCGGCCGCCTGCGGGACACCGTGAAACTGGCGGTCGACAGCACGCGCCAGGTGCGCCGCAAGAACGTCCAGTACAACACCGGATTTGTCCTCGCGCCGGGCAGTTATCACCTGAAATTCGTCGTGCGCGAGAACCAGACCGGGCGGATGGGCGCCTTTGAAATGGATGTCGAGATCCCGGATCTTCGCAAAGCGCCATTGAAGATGAGCTCCGTGGTTCTCAGCAGCCTGCGCACCCCCGCCGCCGGCAAGAAAACCGGGCCCAATCCCCTCGTTCGAGATCAGATGGAGACGGTTCCGAACATTACCCATGTTTTTACCGCGGACCAGCATCTCTATCTGCAGTATGAGGTTTACGACGCGGCGAAGGGCAAGAATCCCCCGGCGGCCCCGACCACCCAGCCGGCTGCCGCAAAAACCGCAGCCGCGAAGGCGCCGCGGGACAGCGTCCGCGTACTGACCAGCATCGAGTTTCTCCGCGGGGGAGTGAAGGTGTACGAATCCAAGCCCGTGGTTACCAACGAAGTGGCTGCGCCCGAGCGCAAGGCGGTGGTCCTGCAGATCGACGTGCCGCTCGAGGCTCTCAAGCCGGGGCTTTACTTATGCCAAGTGAACGTCATTGACGATGTGTCAGGGAACTTTGCTTTTCCGCGGTTTCCGGTATTGATCCGCGAAGCGGCGAATTCGGCGGGGCTAAAGGCCGGAAGGTAGCCCTTTTGGAAAAGCCGGCCACTTACCTTGAGGGGCGGCGGAGGCGTCAGTCTCCCGCAGCGGCGGCGCGAACGACATCCACCGCTTCGGCCAATCCACGCCGCATCGGTCCCAGGACCGAGGCAGGCACTTCCCTTTCCGGCGCCAGCGTAACGCTGGTGGCCCGCTTGGGAAACTCCATTCTGCGATCCAGCCTCATTCCTGCCTGTTTCAGAAATTCCGCAGAAAAGCCCATGTCCTCGGCGCGGTCGACGCCCCAGAACCACAACTTGTCCTCCTGCCTTTGCAGGAAGTCCAGGGCTTCCTCAAGCTTTTTCATGGACCGGTCAAAAGACCCCGCCAGAAAGTAGACGTTCAGCGTCCAGGCATGTCGGGGGTAGTACACCCGGAGGCGCACACAATACTTTCCCGACTGATTGCGTTCCATACTGCAGCGATATTCGTTCCGTGAGGCGGTAATCCGAGTAGCCATTGAAGTTTCACCGATCTCGGGAGTCATGGGTTGCATGACTCTGAAAATTGCTCCGGAGTTCACATGTGGTCGAAAAAGCGCGATCAATCTTTTCAGAGACAGCCAAGGGTAAAACCGAACCCGATGGGAAGACAACGAATAGACTAGCGAGGTGCGACGAGAAAGGCAAGGGGCTGGCTATTCTTGCCTAAGTCGTTTATTTTGTTTAAATTATGGTTAGGTCAAGGTGCCAAAAGTCTTCAGTTTGTCAGGCATCAATTTCAGCTTGCCTTCCTTCAGCAGGCGTTCGGACAGAGCCGACCGGAAGGCTTCGAAGGCCATTTCGCGCTTGGATTGCAGCAATTCTTCGGTCAACTGCTTCTTCTGCGCTTCAAAATTGGCGGGATCCGCCTCGACTTTCTCCGCAAGGCGATAGACAAACCAGTTCTGTCCCAGGCTCAAAGGAGCGCCCACATCTCCTTGCTTCAGGCTGAAGGCTGCGCCGAGCTGCTTCCCGCTAGCCGCGCCGGAGATGGACCCGTCTCGCGAGATGGAATCGCTGGTTTTCGCGTCCAATCCCAGGGCTTTGGCGGCGGCATCGAACTTCTCGCCTGCCTTCACCCGCCGCACCAATTCGTCCGCCTTACTCTTGGCCTGCGCGACAGACTGTTCTCTCTTGAGGTCGCTGATCACGCGGTCCCGCACTTCTTCGAGCGTGCCCTGATGCGCGGGCAAGGAATCCTTCAACGTGAGCACCACGTAGCCGCGGTCGGTGCGAATGGGCAGGCTCAGCTCGCCGGGGCGCAAACGAAAGATGGCATCCTTGACATCCTGCGAGTTGGCCAACTCGAGAAGCGGGTCGCTGGCGCTTACCGGCCGGGTCTCGCCGAGGGTCAAGTGATATTGCTTGGCCAGGTCGTCCAAGGGGATTTTGCTCGATTGACGAATCGCTCTGGAAAGCTGGTCAACAATATCCGTAGCCTGCTTTTCCGCCTGATTGAGCAGCGCTTGCGTGCGAAGGGAATCCTTGACCTCGTCGAAGGGCTTGGTGTGGGCCGTTTGCTTCTCGAGGACTTTGATAATGTGAAAGCCGTATTGTGTTCTCACCGGCTCGGAAATTTGGCCCGCAGCCAGTGAAAAGGCTTCTTTCTCAAATTCCGGGACGGTCTGCCCCTGGCGGATCCACCCTAGATCCCCTCCCTTGTCCTTGGAGCCGGGGTCTTCGGAATATTTCTTGGCCAGCTCGTCGAACTTTGCCCCTTTGCGAGCCTGCTGTAGAACATCCTCGGCTTTCTTCTTGGTCTCCGCCACTTCCGCGTCGGTCTGACCCACGGTCTTCAAGAGAATGTGTTGGACGTGAACCTGATTGGGCACCTGATACTGCTGGATATTGTCCTGATACTGCTTCTTGAGCACATCCTCGGGAATCTGGATCGTTTGCCGAAGCTGGTTGGTATCCAAAAGGGCGTAGCGCACCGAGCGCCGTTCCGGGACCTGGTAGCGCGACCGGTTTTTCTCGTACTCCGCCTTGATTTCCGCGTCCGTGGGGGTGATCTTAGCTTCCAGATCCTCCGGCTTGACCAGCACATAATCGAGCTTTATCTTCTCGTTTTTGTAGCGGTACTCGTCCTGGAGTTCTGCGGGACCGACGCTGATCCCATCGGTCACGAGCTTCCTGAATTTCTCCTCCAGCAGCCCTTGCCGGATCAGTTCTTCAAACGCGGGAACCGTAAGCTGGAAGCGCTGTTGGACCAGGGCGGTGTATTGATCCATTCCGATAAAGGACCCGCCGCTAAAAGCCATCGGGAGATACAGACGGATGCGGTCTGCGCGTTCCTGGTCGGAAACCGTGATTCCCAGTCGCTTGGCTTCGTACTCCAGCTCCCTTTGAAAAACCAGGTTCTGCAGAATTTGCTGCGCGTAGAAACTCTCCAACTGCTTCGGAACTTGATTGTTGCGCTCGATCTGGTTGAGCTGCTGGCGGATGTCGTTCACCGTGACGGACTCATCCCCAACCTTGGCCACGGTGTCGGTGGAAACTTCTCCGGTTGCAGGCCCTTGCGGGACCAGGTACAGCAACATGCTGCCGCCGAGCACCACCCCCGCTGCGCCGAACAGGATGCGCTTCATCAGTGTGCTTCTGTCTTTTGCTCCAGCCATCCAATGATTCCCCTGGTTGTTAGATAAACTTAACATTATAGGAGATCGCGGCATCGGCCTCAAATAGAATCGAAGTGCGGTCGCCGGCTCGGTTCGAAGCCGCACGATCTTCGGATCTCTCGGGAATTCACCGCTCATGCTACCGAAGCGCGCGGCTCGAGGAAGTGCCGCCGACGCGTGCCGCATCTAATGTAAAACGACAATGCGCAAAGTTCGCCCGCTTCGCTTCGCAATGGGATTGCCCGTCCTGGCCTTTCTTGCGGCGGGCCTAAGTTTGGCGCTCCGAGGCTCCCCCGCGCCCCAGAACGCCGCCTCGCCCACGTTTTATCGCGATGTTCTTCCGATCCTCGAGCGGCACTGCCAAAGTTGCCACCGTATCGGCTCCATTGCCCCCATGCCGTTCGAATCGTACGCGGAAACCCGGCCTTTCGCCGGCGCGATACAGAGCGCCGTGGAGCAAAAAACGATGCCGCCCTGGTTTGCCGATCCCCAGATCGGCAAGTTTCGGGACGATCCCTCGCTGAGCGCGGCGGAAATCTCGACCCTCGCGGCCTGGTCAGAAGCCAAGGCGCCGGCAGGTGACAAAAAAGATGCGCCGCCCGGCCGGAGTTGGGCGGAAAGCTGGAGCATTCCGGAACCAGATTCGGTTCTCTCCCTGCCGCAGGCGGTGTCCGTTCCCGCGAGCGGCGACGTTCCCTACACCTACGAGATTGTGCCCACACATTTCGCGGAAGACCGCTGGGTTCAAATGTCTGAGGTTCTGCCGCGCTTGCGTTCGAATGTGCACCACGCGGTGGTGTATATACGCCCACCGGATTCCGAGTGGCTGCGCCGCGCGCCCATGGGGGTTCCCTTCACCGCCTCGACCTTGACCGATGCGGAGGACCGCCGCGGCGCGCACTGGACCGACAGCGATATCCTGCTCGTTTATGCGCCCGGCAGTTCGCCCGACCGGTGGCCCGCGGACATGGCCAAGTTCATCCCGGCAGGCTCCGACCTGGTCTTTCAAATGCATTACACCACCAACGGCCACCCCGGCCGCGATCGAACGAGCGTCGGCTTGATTTTCTCCAGGCATCCGCCGTCCGAGCGCGTTTTGACCTTGCAGCTCACCAACGATCATTTTTTGATTCCGCCGGGCGACCCCGATTTTCGCGTCGAGGCACGCGGAACTTTACCGAATGAGGCGACCCTGCTGGGGTTCATGCCGCACATGCATTTGCGCGGAAAGCGTTTCGAATACAACATCATTCATTGGAGCAAGGATTCGGCGGGCAAGCCGATTTACGAAATCGAGCCTCTGCTTCGCGTCAACTATCACTTTCACTGGCAGATGAGCTACCGCCTGGCCGAGCCGCGATTTCTGAAGGCCGGCACGGAGTTACAGGCGGTGGCTTGGTACGACAACTCGAGCAAGAATCCGCACAATCCGGACCCCAGCATGGCGGTCGGCTGGGGCGAGCAGACCTACGAGGAAATGATGGTCGGGTTTTTCGATGTCGCCGTGCCCGCCGCGATGGACAAACAGCACTTTTTCACGAGGGCAAAGAGTTGAGGCCGTGGGAGAGCTTCCCGAGCCTGTCCGAGAGGACAGGTTCGGCGCGCCGAAGGTCCAGGGAACGGGGTTCCGACGCCCTATTTGCAATTTGAGTACCGAGCCGCCTCTCCGTTTCGGAGACGCCCGCGCGCTGTGCTACATTGAAATTTTGGAGACTTGCGAGCGACGCGACCGTGCCAACACAAACGCCCATCGACCCGAGACGCACCCAACACCATCAAAAGGTCCCGCGCGTCGAAGTGTATTGGACAACGGTCACTTACAAGACGGTGATCCTATCGAGCCTGCTCGGATTGGGCGTTGTTTTTGGCGGGATCTATGTTGCCAAGCCTGGGCTGTACGCCGCGGTCATCAGCAAAATCGACAAGACCGTGGGTAATCCCGATGTTGATCCGGTCAACGCCGATCAAAAGCGTGCGAAATTCGTGAATCTCGATGGTCGCGTGCAGGTAAAAAAAGTCAATTCCGTGCAGTGGGTGGATGCCACCTTGAGCACCTCGCTCGATAAAGGCGACCTGGTGCAAACCGGGTCCGACAGCGATGCGCGCATCACCTTTGCCGACGGCACGTTTTATACCATCAAGCCGGACACGCTGATTACCGTGGAAGAAAACTCCACCGAAAGCAACCGGCCCTCGAGCGTAACCGTGAGCATTCAAACGGGCGCGGTCGATTTAGCGACCCCGTACTTGCGCTCTCCGGATTCCAAAGCGGCGGTTAGGTCGGAAGACGCCACCACGCAATTGCATTCGAACAGCAGCGCGGCGGTCAAGTTTGATCCGCAGAAGAAGGAAAGCGAGGTCGTGGTTTCCCGGGGCAGCGCGCAAGTCGAGCGCGGCCAGGAAAAGATTGATCTGGTGCAATACGAAAAGGCCACCATTCCCGGCACTGGCGCGATCCAGAAATCCCTGGTGCTCGCGCCCCCGGACCTTGTTGAACCGCTGAACCTCGCGCCCATCATCGCGGAAAACCCCAAGGCGGCGGCGGTGCACTTCGAGTGGAAACCAGTTCAGGAAGCGGTTTCTTATCGATTGCGGGTCAGCACCACGTCCATGTTCACGAGAACCGTGGTGGACAAAAAGAACATTTCTGGAACAAGCGCGGACGTCGCCGGGCTGGATGCCGGCGACTACTTCTGGAATGTCATGGCTACCGACGCGAAGAAACAATCGAGCGAATTGGGGGAGATTTACAAGTTCTCCTTGGTGGCCCAAGGCAAGTCTCAGGATATGGTTCTGGAAATCACCGGCACGCAGCTTCATGGACGCGTCGCGGAAATTATCGGAAAAACGGAACCGGGCGCGGCGCTGATTGTGAATGGCCAGCCGGTTCCGAATATTGCGGCTGACGGCACGTTCCGTCATTTCACTGAGCCGCTTGAGCCGGGACAGCATAGTATCGTGGTGGTTGGGCAGAACCGCCGAGGCGGAACCGGGCACGCGCAGGTTTCCATCGTGGTGCCCAAATAACGATTCCGAACGACAGACGATAGCGCTTGGCGCAGGTCGGGGAGTCCGGAGACAATAGCAGGAAGGCTGATCGCGCAGCCCTCAGCGCTTTGCCGGCCGGACGGCGGAGCGTCTCCGCGGGGGGAAGTAAGGATGAATAAGAACGGTTACAACATGAGGTCGGTGTTTAGTCTGTTTTCTTCCGACCTCGCCATTGACCTCGGCACGGCAAACACCCTGGTGTTCTCGCACGGCAAGGGCATCGTGGTGAATGAGCCTTCCATCGTGGCCATCAATAAAGCCACCGGCGACGTGGTGGCCGTGGGTCGCGAAGCCAAGGAAATGCTGGGCCGCACTCCGGGCAACGTGGTGGCCATCAAGCCGATGAAAGACGGCGTCATCGCCGACTTCAAAGTCACCGAAAAGATGCTTACGTATTTCATTCAGAAGGCGCATAACCGCCGCGTGCTGGTGCATCCGCGCATCGTCATCGGCGTGCCCAGCGAGATCACGCCGGTGGAGAAGCGCGCCGTGCAGGACTCCGCGTACCGTGCGCGCGCCAGCGAAGTTTATCTGGTGGAGCAGGCCATGGCCGCGGCCATCGGCGCGGGTCTGCCGATCGAAGAACCTTCCGGAAACATGGTCGTCGACATCGGCGGCGGCACGACCGACATCGCCGTCATCTCCATGAGCGGGATCGTGTATTCGCGTTCGGTTCGCGTGGCGGGCAACGAAATGGACGAAGCCGTCATGCAGTACCTCAAGCGCAAATACAACCTGCTGGTTGGCGAGCGCACGGCCGAACAGATTAAAATGGAGATTGGCTCCGCCTACCCCCTGGAAAAGCCGTTAACCATGGAAGTCAAAGGCCGCAACCTCATCGAAGGCGTGCCGCGCACGGTAACCATCGACGACAGCGAGATTCGCGAGGCGCTCAGTGAATGTGTGGCCACCATTTTGAACGCCGTGCGCGTGGCCCTCGAGCGCACGCCTCCGGAACTATCCGCGGATATCAGCGACCGCGGCATCGTGCTGACCGGCGGCGGGGCGTTGCTGAAGAATCTCGACAAGCGCATTCGCGAAGAGACCGGCTTGCCCGTTTCCATCGCCGATGATCCTCTGGCGTCGGTGGTGCTCGGAACGGGGAAAATGCTCAGCGACTTCAAGTTGCTGCGCATGGTGTGCATCGACTGAAAGTTTTTAGGGTGGGAGGTCTGTGGTCCGTCATGCGGAGGGACATATTTTCAGCAGAAGAGGAAACGCAAGGGTTCTTGTTCCCAGCACGAACCCGCCAGGGCAGGTAATCTTGAACCTTGCACCCCCAACGATGAACGGTTAACGATTTTCTTTGGCTGCCATGCCTCCTCGTCACAAATCGGTGGTTCTGCTCGCGGGAGTCATTCTCCTCCAGGTGCTCCTTCTCGCCGTGCAAATCAAGCGTGATTCGCAGGGGCGCTTGATTCGCACCTGGACCGTGGGAGCGGTTTCTCCCTTTGAACGCGCAGGCTCCTACGGGTTTGGCTGGTTCCGCGACGTTTGGCGTAATTATTTCGCGCTGCGCAGCGCCAAGAAAGACAGAGAGGATTTACGTCGCGAGAACGATGAGCTGAAATTGCGCATCGAGCAACTCGAAGGAAAGGCCGCCGAAACCGACCGCCTCGCAGCGTTGTTGCATTTCCGGCAATGGCAGTCCGAGGTGCCCATGACCGCCGCCCGCGTCATCGGCGGGAGCGCGGGCAATGCCAGCTTGACCGTCGAGATCGACCGCGGCGAGAAGGACGGGATCCGCAAAGACATGGGCGTCATCACTCCCGATGGCGTGGTCGGAAAAGTGAGTGAGGCCTACGGCAACACCTCGGTAGTGCTCCTGCTCACCGACAAGACGAGCGGTGTCGGGGCCATGCTCGCGGAATCGCGCAAGCAATTCCCGGTGGGAGGACTGGGGGAGCCTCTCATCACCATGAAGTACGTTCCGAACGACGACGACGTGAGCGTCGGTGAGCGCGTCATCACCAGCGGTATGGACCGCATCTTTCCGCGCGACCTGCCCGTCGGAACCATCACGGAAGTCAAGGCCGGCGTTGACTTCAAGCGGATTCGCATCAAGCCCGCCGCAAGTCTCGAGAAGCTGGAAGAAGTGCTCGTGCTTCTGACCCTGAATCCTCTGAAGGGAAACGATGTCCCAGCGGCAAAGCCTGCCGACCCGGTGGCCGCAAATCCCGCGCCTCCACAGGTGGTTAACCCATGAACCGCGCCTTTGACCTCCGCATGGGCGAGTCCCACATCGAGGTGTACAAGTTCCGCACCGGCGCGATTCCCATCGCCACGCTGCTCGCGCTGGTGATCCAGGCCTGGCTCCCGCTGCACTTTACGAGGGCCGCGCTGCTCGATCTGCCATTGCTTGTGGTCATCTATCTCGGCCTCAGCCGCCGCAACCCTTCCACGGGACTTTTGTTCGGCACGGCGGTTGGCCTCATGCAGGACAGTCTCAGCGGCCCCAGCGTTCCGCTGGGTTTGTTTGGAATCGCCAAGACCGTCATCGGCTATCTGGCTTCCTCGCTCGGTGCGCGTCTGGACACCGAGCATCCCGCCGCGCGATTTGCGCTCACCGCAGGATTTTTCATCATTCATCAGGCGGTCATAGCCTTGACGCGCCGCATCCTCCTGGGGCAGCCCGAACCCTGGTTCAATCTGCACCTCTTTGGCGCCGCGCTCGTCAACGCGCTAGTCGCAGTCTTTCTCTTCGTCCTCCTCGACCGCCTGCGCCGCCCGTCCTAGGCGTGGCCACGCCCGAAACGCAAAGCACGATCGAGAGAAAAGATTCATCTCGAACGATCGCACGGTGATCCGTCGTCAGGGATTTCGCCTAACCGGCCGCGCGATTAGTGGGCCAACAGAAATTCCTTGAAGTCCTCATACTTCGACGACATCGGCAGCGATAGCTTCTCTCGCTTTAAACACGCCGCCAGCCGCTCCGGCAGTGGTGGAGCGCTGCCGATCGTCTTGCGGACTACCTCCGCAAACTTTGCCGGATGCGCCGTCGCAAGGACCAATCCCTGGGCCGGCTCCGGGTGCTCCAGCTTGTACGCCTCCCAGCAGAAAACGCCAACCGCCGTATGCGGGTCCGCCAGGTATCCGAATCGCTCGTGAATCTTCTTCATCTCGCTCAACGTTTCTTCATCGGTCGCTCGGTGGCCCCAAATTTCCTTTTTCACGTATTCCAGCCGCCCCCGGCACAAGTCCAGCAGCCGCGGAAAATTATTCGGGTTCCCGACGTCCATGGCATTCGAAGAGGTGGCCTTAGCCGGCCGCGGGCAAAATTGCCCGCTTCTCAAATATTGCGGCACCACGTCGTTGATGTTCGTCGAAGCAATAAACTTCTCGACGGGCAGGCCGATGCGCTTGGCAAAAATTCCTGCGGTCAAATTGCCGAAATTTCCGCTCGGCACGGATACCACCAGCGGCACCGACGCTACCGGCAGCTGCCGGTACGCCGCCGTGTGATAGAACATCTGCGGCAGCAGCCGTCCGATGTTGATGGAATTGGCCGAAGTCAGAAACGCCGTGTTGTTTAGCTCTACATCGGAAAACGCCTGCTTCACCAGCCGCTGGCAATCGTCAAACGTGCCTTCGACTTCGAGCGCCGTGATGTTTTTCCCCAGCGTCGTGAACTGTTTTTCCTGCGCTTCGCTGATGCGCTTCGAAGGATAAAGAATCAGCACGCGAATCCCCGGCACGCCCAGAAAGCCGTGCGCCACCGCGCTTCCGGTATCTCCCGAAGTCGCGACCAGCACCGTGAGCGGCCGCGTTTCGCCGCGCACGAAATAACCCATCAGCCGCGCCATGAAGCGCGCGCCGAAATCCTTGAAAGCCAGCGTTGGCCCGTGAAACAGCTCGAGAATGTGCAGCCCCGGCGACAGCGAAACCAGGCGCACCGGAAAATTGATGGCCTCGCTCACGATTTGCCACAACACTTCTTCCGGCACGTCCGGCGTAGCGAACGGCCTCACCACGCGAAAACACACTTCCGTGAACGGCAGCTTGCGGAACTCGTCGAGTTCTCCCGGCGAATGCCGCGCAATCTCCGCCGGCATGTACAGACCGCCGTCGGGCGCTAGGCCGCGCAGCACCGCCCCTCGCAACGAAGTAAGCGGCGCCTTGCGCGATGTGCTCCGGTATCTCATTTCATCTGCCGGCGCACGCGCTCCAGGAACTGCTCCGCATCGAGAGTTGCTCGCAGCTGGCCGAGGCCCAGCGTGCAATGCGCCAGCGCTTCATAGCTTCGCCGCCGCGCCTCGATCAGCTTCGGATAACATCGCGCGACCGTTTCCCGGGGCGTTTCTCCGCTCTTCGGTTGAAACGCTCCGCGCCACAGCACCGGCTTTGGATCGTTTAAGAATCTTTCGACGAGCAGTTGCTGCTCTTTTGCCGTCGCCGCCAGATAGACGATGGTCATCTGCCTCCGCAGGCGCATCAATGCGTGATTTCCCGCGTAAATCACGCTCCCGGTGGTGTCCAAGACCAGGGATCGATCCGGGTCGTCCTCGAGTGAGTGCAAAACTTCATCGAGCGTGCGAATCTCCTCGGCCAGATATTGCGCCTCGCGTTCCGCGTAGGTCGCGCTGTCCGGCCAACCCATCCAGGCGGCCACCCCGTTAATTCCCGAATAGCCGCCCGGCCCGAGCCGCGGCGCGAGCCGCTGCTCGATGCGGTCGTCACAGAACACCGCAGGCACTTCTTTTTCCGCTAACTTCTTTGTCCAGAAGGTCTTCCCGGCGCCGGACATGCCAATCAGCGCCAGCCGCATCGGCTTTTTTCGGTTGCTTCGGCGAGGCATAAGAGAATTTTCTACAATAGCCTGTGCCCGCCGCCGGAGCAACCCGCCTATCCGCAGCTCTCATCACAGAAACGGGTGCAAACCTGGAACCTGTCCTCCCGGACGGCTTGCGGCTCCCGCACTCAAGTGGTAGGTTTAGAAATGACTTGGCTGCTTTTGTGCAGCTTCGGTCCGGCGGTGTTTGCGGGGAGCTCCCGAAGATTTTTTCGTCGCCCAGATTCGAGGAAATTTTCGACGGACAATTTGAGACTGGCCCCGGTTCGGAACGGGGTGAGCTCGAAACCCACGCTGTAGATTTTTCGTGGCGCGAGTTACGTCCGGTGTAATCGGACAAAATAGGAAGTCGTGGAGAGACTCCTCGCGCGCGGGGTTTTGCGTGTCTTACTGGTTTGGGAACGACAATCGTTTGCCGCAGGCGCGGCTCGCGGTAGCCTCCTACGTTACCGTGGGCATGATCGGCGTGCTCTTGCTGGGTTTCTGGAAACTCCAAGTCATCGACTCCGATAAGTACGCCACTCTTGCGGAGCGCAACCGCGTCCGCGAAATTCCCGTGATTGCCCCCCGCGGCCGGATGCTGGACCGCGACGGCCGCGTGCTCGTCGACAACCGCCCCTCCTTCAGCGTCCTGCTGTTGCGGGAGGACATGAGCTTGGTGGAAAAGCACCTTCCCGCCATCTCCGACGGCCTCGGCATTCCGATGGCCGATCTCAAGGAGCAGCTCAACAACACCAAAGATCTCCCCAAATTTAACCCCATCGTCATCAAGCCGGAAGCTTCGCCGGCGGATATCGCCTACATCGAATCGCACCGCTCGGACATTCCGGTGCTCGAAACGATGTTTGTTACGCGGCGCCGCTATCTCCCCGACGGCTTCCTTTCGCACGCCGTGGGCTACGTGGGTGAAGTCAGCGAGCAGCAAATCGAAGACAGCAATGGCAAGCTGCGGCCTGGCGACTTTGCGGGCAAAAGCGGCCTGGAGCGCCAGTACAACGACATCTTGATGGGCACCGACGGGCAGCGCCGCGTCATTGTCAACAGCATCGGCAAGGAAGTCAGCAAGGACACCACCCAGGAAGCCATTCCCGGCAAACAGATTCAGCTCAGCGTTGACTATGACTTGCAGCTGGTCGCCGAGCAATCTTTGGGCGCGCGTCCCGGCGCGGTGGTTGCGCTCGACCCGCGCAACGGCGAAGTCCTGGCCATGGTCAGTCATCCCGCGGCGGATCCCAACGATTTTGCGGTGCGCATCTCCGCCGACGAATGGAAGAGACTCAACGAAGATCCCGAGAAACCTTTGCTCGATCGCGCCATCCAGGCGCAACTCGCTCCCGGCTCCGTTTTCAAGATTGTGACCGCCACGGCGATGTTGGAAGACCACGTTCCTTCGGAAGGTTTTACGACCTTCTGCCCTGGCTACGCCAGTTTCTTCGGCCGGCAGTATCACTGCTGGGTTTTCTACGCCAAGACCGGCCGCAAATCACACGGGGTCACAAATCTGCACGAAGCCATCCTGAAATCGTGCGATGTGTTCTTCTACAACGTGGGCCTGCGCCTGGGGATCGACCGCCTCGCCTACTACGCCAGCCACTTCGGCCTCGGGCACAAAACCGGGATTGATCTTCCTTCCGAAGAGCCTGGGCTGATGCCCTCACCGGGATGGGTCCAGCGCGTCCAGCACCGCAAGTGGTACCAAGGCGAAGTGATCTCTGTGGCCACCGGTCAAGGCGCCGTCACCACCACCCCGGTACAGCTCGCGCGCATGATCGGCGGCATCGCTTCCGGCGGCGTCTTCATGCAACCGCACATGCTTAAGGACGCACCCAACGTCGGCGTAGAACGCTTCCCTATCTCGGAACCGACAGTTGAAAAGATTACCGACGCCATGTATGGCGTGGTCAACGAGCCGGGAGGCACCGGCGGTCAGTTGAGGCTCGCGGGGATCGAGCTCAGTGGCAAGTCCGGCACCGCACAGGTCATTGGTTACGATACCCTTGCCCGCATACATAAGCAGAAAAAATTCGACGACAACGCCTGGTTTGTCGGTTATGCCCCGCGCCGCAACCCGGAGATCGTGGTATCCGTGCTGGTGCAGGAAAGCGGAAAGCACGGCGGCGAGGCCGCCGGACCGGTGGTCCGCGACATCATCAAGGCTTACTACGACAAGAAGAACAAGAAAGCGGGACAGTACACGGCAGAAACCAAGGCGCCTGCGCCCCGGACGACGCCTGCCTCGACGGAACTGACACTAACCCGTGCGCCGCGCTTGGCTCTCAAAAGGCAAGAAGCCATCTCCGCTGCAACCGCGCGGCCGGTCTCGGAACGGCAGCGTTGAGCACACTTATGCCGCGGCAATGCACATATGGCAACCTCCCAGGTCCTTCAGCCACGCGAGCAGCAGCTTTCCGTTCGAGTGCTAGACGACCCACTGGCGAGGTCGGACTCTCTTCATGAAAGACGCACCCGGCACACGCGATTACGACTGGTGGCTTCTCGCCATCCTGACCACCATCTGTGCGCTTGGCGTGATTGAAATCTACTCCGCCACCCACGGGAGTTCGCTCGCTGGTATGCACTGGAAGCAGGTGCGCTGGCTCACCGTCGGATTCGTCTTGATGTTTGCGCTCTCCCGCCTGGACTACCACCTGATTCTGGATCAGGCTCCGGTTCTCTACCTGCTCAGCATCGCGGCGCTCATCGCGGTGCTGGCCGTGGGCCACACCCGCTTCGGCGCAAAGCGCTGGATCAACCTGCCCGGCATTGGCGAACTTCTCCAGGTGTCGGAATTGGTCAAATTGGTTATAATCATTGTGCTGGCGCGCTTCTTTACGGAAGTGCGCTCGGATGAGCTTGACCTTCGGGACCTCATCAAGGCAGGACTGCTTGTGGGGCTTCCGGTGGTCCTGATCCTGAAGCAGCCGGATCTGGGCACAGCCCTCGTGCTGATGCCGATGTTGGCGGTTGGCGCTTTTTTGGCGGGGTTGAAGTGGCAGCACGCGGCGGTTTTTTCCTTGGCGGGGATTCTCCTGATCGGCGCGGTTTTTTACCCGCCCGTCAGCAGGCGCATTCTCAAGCCGTATCAGCGTGAGAGAATCACTTCTTTCCTGCACCCGGAAGAAGACGCCAAGGGTTCCGGCTATCAGCTTTTGCAGTCCAAGATTGCCGTGGGCTCCGGCGGTTTCTGGGGCAAAGGATTCGGAGCCGGGTCGCAGAATCAACTGGGCTACATCCCGGTCCGTTACTCGGATTTCATCATGTCGGCCTGGGCTGAAGAACAGGGCTTTAAAGGCGTGCTACTGGCTCTCGGGTTGTATATGGCGCTTCTGCTGCGTTTAGTGCAGAATGCTCAACGCGCGAAAGATCGCGCGGGAATGTTTCTGGTCATGGGCGTTGCAGCAGCGCTGGGTTTCCATGTGTTGGTTAACGTGGCGATGGTGATTGGCGCGATGCCGGTCACCGGCATTCCGTTGCCGCTGATGAGCTACGGGGGCTCCGCCACGCTGTTTGTTTTCCTGGCGATTGGTCTGGTGATGAACGTTCGGCTTCGCCGCTTTGTCAACTGACCGGCCGCCGGCCCCGCGTGGCATTCCCGCTTCGTCGGAATGCTCCGGAAGTTATTGCTGGTAAGCAAGTATTAGGAAGTCAGGAAGTAGCTAGAATTGTTGACCCCGGCTAGGCCGGAGTCACACGCAAAAGGATTTTCAGAGTGAGGACAGCGTCGTCCGCCGTTCGCCCAGCCAGTTCTTGGCAACGGATTAACCTCGATACACCGAGGACATCTTTTTCCTCTGGCTTCGAACACCAGGCCATCTTCCTATCTGTGCGCCCAGCGCCCTTCCCCGCCGTCCCCGGAGGGCTTTCGGTTTCCTGGGCCCGTGACGGGCAGAAGCTTCGGGCGATGCGTCCGACAGCGGACTCCGGCCAGGCCGGCGTCCCCTTCAAGGAGTTTTCATGTCAAAAGAATTGGTTATCTCCGCGTCCTCCCACGAACGGCGGGTCGCGATTTTGGAAGAAGGTCAGCTAGTCGAAATTTACATCGAGCGGGAAAAAGAATTCGCTCTCGTCGGCAGCATCTACAAAGGAAAAGTTACGCGCGTGCTCCCGGGCATGCAGTCCGCTTTCGTGGACATCGGCCTCGACGGCGACGCGTTTCTCTACGTCAGCGACGTCTTCGAAAACCTCGAGGATTACGAGCACAGCCAGCCGCACGAGCAGCCGGAGCAGCATCCACCTGCTCCCGCAATGCCTCAGGGCAACGGCGCGACGGTCGAGCTGCTTCCCGGCGAGTCTCTCGCTCGCTCCTCCGAGCGGCACGAGGAGGCGCATGGCGAGGAGCTCCATGCCCAGCCTCCCGCAGAACACGAAGGGGTGCCGCCTGAGGGCGCCCCTGCCCAGAGCGGCCAGGTACCGGCGCATCCCGAGGACCAGCCCGCTGCCGAGCGGCTGGCCTCTGAGGAAGGGCCGGAATCCGTCGAAGAGCGTCAGCCCGATTCCAACGCTTCAGCGCCGCAGAATTTCTCTCCTCGCTTTAACCCTACTCAGAATTATTCTCGCCGCTCCGGGAACGACCGCCAGGGCCAAAATTACGGCAGGGGCGGTGATCGCGGCCGCGGACGCTTTGGACGCCGCGGCGGCGGCGGCGGCCGTCATCGCGGCGGCCGTCAGCAGGGCGGCCCGGGCGGACGAAATCTTCCTCCCTCGAAGTATGCTTCGCCCCAGAGCGGCGAATTTCGCCACGACAATCGCGGTGGCCAGCAGCGCGGCGGTCATGACAATCGCCGCCAGGAAGGCTCGCGCAGTTCAGGCCCGTCGCCCGCGGATCTCGGCGAAGAAACCATTCTTCTTCCCGGGGAGTCCTTGGCAAAGTACCGCGACAAGGCCGTAGCTGCTCCCGCCGCTGCCCCGACCGTCGACCTGGAACCCCGTCCTGAGCCCGCGGCCGGGCAAGAAAGCTCTGCGCGCCCGGCAACGACTCTCCCGGTGGCCCCTTCCGGCTCCGGCGTGCCTCGCCGCTTTTCCGGCGGCTTGCCCAGTTGGCTGCTGGCCGAGGCCGGGACCGAAGCTTCCTCGGCGGAAGCCGCTCCGGCGGAAACAGAATCGCCCGAGGCTCCCGCTGCCGAGCAGGCTGAGCCCGAGCGCAATCACCGCAATAGTGATGTCGATCTAAACGAAGATCAGGTCGCCGCTTTGGCTGCCGATCTCGTGGAGGCCAAGCACGAAGAAGCCGCCGCAGAGGCAGAGGCTGATACCGTGGTCGGCGGCGCGGTCTTCGAAGAAGAAGAAGATACCGAAGAGGACGCGGAGGAAACTCAAGCGGTGAACGCCTCTGGCCTCAGCGCGGAGGAGATTGCCGAAGTGGAGGCCCGCCGCGCCGCTGATCGTGCGGATTTCGCCGCCGATGTCGCGCAAGAAACCGCCGAACATGTCGCCGCCCTGGGCGACCACCAGGAAGTCGTGGACGAAGGGGAAGAGCCTGAAGGCGAACTGGGTCCCGCCGAATCGGAACAGGGAGACCTTTCGCCCGCGGTGCCATCTTCGGAAGAACCTGCCGAAGTCGAACCAATACACGCCGATGTCGAAGTCACCGCGGCCTCAGGCGGCGAGCCCGCTGCCGAAGCAGCCGTTAATGAAGACGCTGAATTCCTGCTGCCCGGCGAAACGCGCGCTCCTCGAAGCGGCACTCCGCGCGAAGATTACCCGCGCGATTCCGCCCGCATCGGCGGCAACCCCCGCTCGCGCTTCCAGCGGCCTTTTCGCCGCGATCGTGGCGGGCGTCCCGATCGTCGTGGCGGCGATCGCGGCCGGCAACGATTCGAGCGCCGGGGGCCCGGCGGCCGCCATGACCGCGGCCATTTCACTCCCCGCCGTCCGCAGCTCATCTCGGAGATGCTCAAGCCCGGCGAGGAAATCGTCATCCAGATTGCCAAGGAGCCGCTCGGCAAAAAGGGCGCCCGCATTACCAGCCACGTCGCTCTGCCCGGCCGTTTCCTGGTCTACATGCCCACGGTTCATCACACCGGCGTTTCTCGCAAAATTGTTTCCGCAGAAAATCGTGCGCGCCTACGCCGTCTGGTTAGTGAAGCCAGCCACAATTATCCCGGCGGCTTCATCGTGCGAACCGCTGCCGGAGGCGCCACCGATGACGAAATCCGCGCCGATATCGATTTCCTCGGTAGGACCTGGGCCGAAATCAAGCAGCGCAGCGAGGAGCGCAAGGCTCCTGCCCTGCTCCACCGCGACCTCGACCTCGTCGAGCGCATGTTGCGCGATTACGTCAGCGACGATTTCACGGCCATCTGGATCGACAGCGAAGACGAGTACCGTAAAGTCATCGATTTCGTGAATCGTTTCCAGCCGAAGCTCGTCAGCAAGGTCAAGCTCTACACCAAAGAAACACCCATCTTCGAAGAGTTCGGCATCCAGCACGAGCTTGACAAAGCTCTGCGCGCCAAAGTGTGGCTGAAATCCGGCGGCTACATCGTCATCAACCACACCGAAGCGCTCGTGGCCATCGACGTCAACACCGGCAAGTTTGTCGGCAAGGGTTCCACGCGCCTCGAGGACACTATCGTCAAGACCAATCTCGAAGCGGTAAAGGAAATCGTCCGCCAGATCCGCCTCCGAGACCTTGGCGGCATCATCGTCGTCGACTTCATCGACATGGAAGAGCGCCGCAACCGCGAAAAAGTTCTCCAAGCGTTGCAGCAGGCCCTCGAGCAGGACAAAGCTCCTTCGAAAGCGCTTTCGTTCAACGAATTCGGCCTGGTTTGCATCACCCGCAAACGCACCAAGCAGGCGCTCGAACGCGTCCTGTGCCAGCCTTGCCCGTACTGCACCGGCTCCGGCATGGTGAAGTCCACGCCCACGCTTTGCTACGAGATCCAGTCCGAGGCGCGCAAGATGGCTGCCGCCGATCCCGAAAGCCCGAGCGTTACGCTTCGCGTGCATCCGGAAATTGCCAAAGCCCTCAAGACCCGCGAGTCCATGCTCATCGACGAACTGGAGCAGACTTCGCACAAACACGTCATCATCCAGTCCGACGCCACGCTCCACTGGGAGCAGTACGACATCTATTAGGCCACCGCTGCGTGTTTGTTCCATACCTTAGCTGATGGCAGATTTGAAACGGCCTAAACATGGCCTACCCGGTATAATGGGCTACGGAGGTAGCCCATGCCGGAAAATCCGCAAAGTGAAAAAGTTCAGGTACGGCGCGTCACGGAGAAGAAAGACCGGCTTACGGAAGTGAGCGAGAAGGTTGGCGCGGCGCTGGGCAGGGCCAACCGCGAAGCACGCGTCAAGGCGCAAAAGGTGTCGGAAGCCAGCAAGGTGGCGAAGGAAGAGCTACACGAAATTTCTAAGCAGGTCGAAGCACTGAAAAAACAACTGGAAAAGACCGCCAAGCGCCTGAAGGCCGCCCTGCAATAGCTGCAAGACTCGATGGAAAGCAGGATCACGCATCCGTCGGGCTGGGCTTTCCGGCGCAAATTCCCTCCCAGTCGAGAACTGTGGGCCGCCATCCGTGATGCGGCGGTCTCTCCCAATTGGCTCAAATGACCGATGAGGAGTTCAAGGCCCGAATCCGCTCGGATGAGCACATGGCAGGGCACAAGAACGAGGCTTGTTCTGTAACCATTCACGCCAGAATCCAGTAAGTTGTTATAGAGGCGGGCGCATGGACCTGCTCGAACGATTCGCGGCGGGCGACCTCGAGGCCTTTGAGGCCCTCTTTGGCCAACACCAGAAGGAAGTCTACGCCTGGACCGTCCGCATCGTCCGCGACAGGGGTGCTGCCGAGGATTTGACCGTGGAGACGTTTTGGCGCATTTATCGGGCCCGCGAGCGGTTCGACCTCGCCGCGGGAAATTTTCGTGCGTGGGCCCGTCGCATCGCGACCAACGCGGCCCTCGATCATCTACGCCACGCGCGGAAGGAAACCGAGCTTTCCGAGGATTTCCCCGCCGCCACCCAGGGCGATCCTGCCGCCCAGGGCGAACTGCGCGGCCACCTCCGGCGCGCGTTTTTCGAGCTTCCTCCGAAATACCGCCTGGTCGCCACTCTCGCGCTCATCGAAGACGAGCCCTACCAGGAAATCGCCGACGCCGTCGGCATTTCCCCCGCGCTCGTCAAAGTGCGCGTTTTTCGCGCTGTTCGCATGCTGCGCAGAAAACTCAATTCTCTAGGCTTGGAGGTCACCGCAAAATGACTGACAAAATGACCCATCAGGACGAAAAGGAACTCCAAGCGCTTCTCAAGCGCGAGTTTCCGCCCTTTGGGACCGCCGAACTCCAGCGCGACCTCTGGCCCGAGATGCTCCGCCGCCTCGACGCCCGGCTCGAGCCGCTTCGCGTGCCCTGGTTTGACTGGGCTCTCGCCGCAGCCGTCGCCGCCATGCTCTTGCTTTTCCCTGGTGCGATTCCGGCGTTGCTCTATCAACTGTGAGCGGGAGGCTTCCATGAACAACCATCCATATCTTCGGGCCTACATGGCGGGTATCGCCGTTCCGACCCCTGGACTCCTGGTGGCCATGATCGGTTATACCGTGTTTCGCCTTATCTACCATTACCCTGTCCCCGTGGAGCGCTTCATCGTTTTCCCCATGGCCGTCGTGCCCAATGCCTGGGGCCTGTGGAACGTTCTCTTCGTGGCCTGGCGCCGCCACGTTCCGCTGTCACTCGGACTGCACGGTGCGCTTCTACCGATTCTGCTCGCGCCGCTGGGCCTCGTCGTCTCGGCTCTCCTGAACTTTTCGATTCCCGGTTTTCGTACACACGCCTTTCCGATTCTCGCGCCGGGAATGCTGATCGCTTACTACCTGGTGTGGAAATATGCGGTCGGCTTCCTCAACCGCGTCCTTGATGTCGCCTGAGCCGTCGCGACCGCGCGGAGGCACATTCAGTGTGGAAAGACCCGTTCCTCGGCAAGGCATGTACCGGAACTGGCGATCGGCAGGATAGAGGTTTCCCGTCGGCCTACTTCTCCTGCTGGCTTTCGGGCCCCGCTTTCGGCTCGTAGATCTTCTGTTTCTCATCCACGGAAAAAAGCAAATAACGGCTGAAGCTCAAACGCCGGTGCATCCGCCGTCCCTTCCAGTCACTGTACAATTCGGCGCTCTGCGGCAGCCACATTTCCACATTGCCCTTCCGGAACTGCACCGGTCCATAATCCACAATCGTGTGATCGCTCAAAAGGCGGATCTGCGGCAGCGGTGCGACTAGATCTGTCTCCATGCGAACGATTTGGTAGCTGTCCGCCGCGATCCAGGCTCGCCCTCTCAGCGCAACGGGGTAGGCAGGACCACTCTCACCAAACTTGTATGCCCGGATGGTGTTTGGCTTGTCGGCCCTTTGACGGAAGTGTACCTGCCATGCCAGGCTTCCATTCCATCGGCCCAAACCCTCGCAACTCATGGCAAAGTTCCCGGCATTGTTCGGATGAAAGATCAGCGCCAGAGCCGCCAGTCCGGTCGTCTCGACTCCGTCCGGGAAATCGGAAGGCGCCTGGCTTCCGCTCCGGTATTCCACGACACTGAAGTATCCTGGGCGGTATTGCTGAATGCTGGCCACATAGTCGAACTTTCGCGTTTCCGGAGATTCTGCAAAGCCCCACTTATTGATCGATTCATGCTTCAGCGATTCCACCGCCGTGAAGCGATCCACATTCTTGACAAACTCCTCGACGCGTTTCCCAACCCTCTCAACCACGTCGTCCAGAGCGCACCGAGCCACCGGCTCAACGGGAGGTATCTTTTCGTCTATGTCGGGCGGAAGCCAATTCGACGGCAGCGGCAGCGCAACTGCTGTCTCCGCTGCTCCCGACGGCTTCACCGGGGTGGGAGTCGCCTCCTTCTCCGATGACACCAGCGCCACAGGCCTCTCCAGGATATCCAACTGCTGGCGCGCCGCAGCGTCGCCGGGACGCTCCCGAACGTATTCTTGCAAAACTTTTTCAGCGCGTTCCTTCTTTCCGTCCGCAAGCAATGCCCGCACGAGCAGCGGCTCGACGGCCGTGGCTTGTCCGTGTCCCAGTTCTATCGCGCGATCGGCTTCGTTGGCGGACTGTTGCGCGAGGTTCTCCTTCAAGAGCACATCGGCGAGGATCGCATGGCCTCTCCAGGAGTTGGGGTCGGTTTCGACCGCCCGCTTCACGTAGGATTCCGCATCCGGCAGTTTCTGCTCCCGAATCAGGGCTTCGCTCAACGAAAGCAACGCGGAAACATGCTTGGGATCGAATTCCAGCGTCTTGGTCCAGTAGGATTTTGCTTTTTCCTGGTCTTTCATTTGGAGGAAATACACGCCATAAAGGTAATTCACCGCCGGATGATTCGACGCCCGCCGATACGCCGCTTCCAGATGCCCCCGCGCCTCCTCTGGTTTGTTAGCGCGCAGCGCTTCCAGGGCTTTGCCGAGCTCTTTCTGCGCCTTTGGCGCGAGAAGAATATGCGACGAACCGCCCCCCGCTTCCCCGTTTGACGCGGCCGTCATCTGAATCGTGATTCTTGAGTACCCCGCGACATAGCCGTCGAGTTCCTTCACCGCATTCTCATAACCGGCGGCGACGACTTGGATGGTGTACTCCGTTGCAGCAATCCCGCTGAACTTTATGTTTCCTCCCAGGGTTGTTCCTTGACCGGAAACTTGCCCCGTCGGAGCGACCAGCGTGACCACGGCGGCCTCCTCGATTGGACCGCCATCCGCGCCTCTGACGTAGACGTCCAGGTCGATGGTCGCATCGCCACCCTCGAGCGGTGACCCACTAATGCCCCCTCGGTTCGCGCCGCCTGCGGTCGGCCCCGGGCGTTGCGCGAAAACCGTATCAGAGAGATACGCAAGAGAGAAAAACAGCACAGCAAAAAGAAGACACCTTATTAGGCGAAAAACCATGGGCAACTCCACTCGCTGGGGGGACCACCGGACGACCGTCGTATCATACACGCTGCCTCAGGTTAGCGCTACGCGACGGGAGATTCGTGAGATTCGTCGGCGCCCCCGTGAGGCTCAACCGCTGCTTTCTGAGCCTAAAGCCGAGCGCGAAAGACTCTGGTGTTCGCTAGCTCTTCGCTCGCCGGCGTAGGACAGGCCAACTCTCAGTTCTGGGTTTTCGGCTCGCCGATGTGTTGCTTCTCATCCACCTCGAAAAGCATGTAATTACTGAAGCTGTGCCGCCGGTGAATGCGTTTCCCCCGCCAGTCGTAATACACTTCCGCGCTCTGTGGCAGCCACATCACCACGTCGCGATTGTGAAACTCGACTGGCCCATATTCGATGTCCGTGTGCTCGGCAACCAGCTTGATTTGCGGCAGCGGGGCAATCAGGTCGGTTTCCAGCCGTGCAATCTCGAAACTGTCCGCTAAAATCCAGGCACGTCCCTTCAAGGCAACGGGATAAGAACGGCCCTCGAGGCCCAGCCGGTACGACCGGATGGTATTGGGCTTGTCACGCCTCTGACGGAAATGGACCTGCCAAGCCGGCTTCCCGTTCCAACGCGCCAATCCTTCGCAGGTCATCTCAAAGTTCCAGACGTTATCAGGATGGAAAATGAGTGCCAGAGCCGGCAGCCCGTTGGTAGCGACCCCACCAGGGAATTCCGCGAGAGCGCCACCGCTGTTTCGGTATTCTTCCACGACCAGGAATCCGGGCCGAGGTTCTTCGATCGCCGCTACGTAGTCAAACTTGCGGGTTTCGGCAGGCGCGGCGATGCCCCATTTGTCGATGGCTTGGTGTTTAAGGTATTCACTCGCCGTGAAGCGCTCGACGTTTTTGACAAAGGCCTGGGCCCGCTTCCCAGCTTTCTCTAAAACCTCTCCGAGCGCGCAGGTCGCGCCCTGCTCTACCGGCGGCACCTTCTCGTCCACGTCGGGCGGCAACCAATTCGAGGGAAGCGGCAGCGCGGCAGCGCCACTGGCGGACACGGACAATTCCTCGGCAGTCAGCGAGCTTGCTGCGCTCGGCCCTTCTGCGGTCGAAATCCTCTGCAAGGCGCCCTGCAATTTCTTGGCCCCATCGTCTGAGGGGTGTTCTTTCAGGTAGCCCTCCAAAAGAGTGAGCGCTTGTTCCTTCTCACCCTTTTTCGCCAAGGCTCCCGCCAAGACCGGCTGTACAATCCAGGCTTGCTCGTGCCCCAGTTCCATCGCGCGCTCCCCCTCCTTCACCGCAGCATCGCTCATGCCCTGGCGCAAATAGACGTTGCACAGAATCGCGTGCGCTCGCCAGGAGGACGGTTCAACTTCGACCGCCCGTGTCGCGTAGGGTAGAGCCTCCGCTTCGTGATTTTCCCTTAGCAAGGCGTCCGCCAAGGACAGCAGCGCGGCAAGGTGCGTCGGAGAGAACTCCAGGGCTTTCATCCAGTACGATTTGGCTTGCTCCGCGTTGCCCACCTGCTTGGCGTAAACGCCGTAAAGGTATTGCACCTCGGCCTCGTGAGGGGCAGCCCGGTTCGCCGCATCAAGGTGGCTCCTGGCATCGGCCACTCTTTGGGCGCGCAGAAGTTCCAGCACTTTTCCAATCTCCTTTTGGGCCTTGGGAGCGAGCGCCTGGTACGCCCTGTTTTCAGCTGCGTCCTCGACCGACAGCGGCTGAAGATCAAATGTCACTGCCCGGGATTCATCCTTCTTGGCCTCGACCTGCTTCACCGCAGTCCGGTAGCCGGGAGCCGTCACTTGGATGGAGTATTCGGTCGCGGTAATACCGCTGAACCGGATGTGGCCCGCCTTTGCTGTTTCCTGGCGATAGGCTTCGTTGGACAACTTCGACAGGGTAACAACGGCCGCGACCCGCACTGCTTTGCCGTCCGCGCCCTTGAGGTATACGTCCAAGGTCGCGGTCTCGAAGGTATTAAGCTCCATCGCCCTGTTGAGGTCTGCAGCTCCAGTTTGGACCGGACCTGTTGTTTGCGCGTAAACAAGTCCGGCGATGGTTACATGCAGAATCGCAATCACAGCAGTGAATTTCAACGCGCGCAAATGCATGGCCAACTCCACTTGCCGGCAGGCGACCTGAGAGCGGTATCATACACCGCTCTTCGGCCCTAGCATCAACTTGGGGAAAACAGCGGCAGTCCGTGCTCTGGCCGCGCCTTTCTTTCTTTTGCTTCCCTCCTTTCCGCGCTTTTTTCCCCACCTGTCCCTCCGGTCAGTTTTCCAACTGCGCAAATCCGTTTCGTTTCTCTGTTGCCACCTCTCGCGGCGCGCCACAACATGGGTTTCACACTGCTCCGTCCCGCTCGGAGCAAATTTTCTTTTCAGGATTCCAATGAGGGAGGTCCTTAATAATGTGGTCCAAGCAACAAGCAGCCGAGCCACCCGGGGTTTCGTATTCGCCGGCTCCATCGACCCCGGCTGCTCTGTTTAATCAGACTTCGTCAGGAAAGCTCAGCAGCGCCCCGGCCCGCGGTGGGGCGCGCCTGGGTGCCAGCATTCAGATCAAAGGCGAGGTCAACGGTACCGAAGACTTGCAGATTGACGGAATTGTCGAAGGTCCTATCCGGCTCAAAGGTCACGAGCTCACGGTTGGCCCTGCCGCCCAGCTCACCTCCGAGATCCACGCCGGAGACGTGATTGCCTTCGGAAAAATCATGGGCAATGTCCACGCCCGTGGTCGCGTTGACATCAAGAAGGACGGCTCCATCACCGGCGACATTTCGTCCGCGCGCATCAGCATCGAAGACGGCGCTTATTTCAAGGGCCGCATCGAAATCGACCCAACCAAGCCTCCCACCGCCGCCGCTGACTAACTACAGGGAGTGCGGCGGCTGGACGTCGCTTTCTCGAGCGGGGTCCTGTTCGGACGGGCGAATGGTGTAGTGCGCCTGACCGTTACAGTCATCGGATAGGCACTTGTAGGGGCGCAGCGTTGCTGCGTCCCTCGCTCTCCGGTCAGCGCAAAGGATGCCGCTAAGTAATCTACGCATTGCGGTTTGCAGTTCCAATATCCGGCAAACGGATTACTGCACCACGGCTTGGCAGATTCCGCCGAGGCTCCGCTGAAGTGCTACGGCACCAAAAACCACCTTTCCGATAAGCCGCGTGTATCAGGAGCTGTCGACATTCATTGCCGTCGCTTTCAATGCTTGCAAGCTGATTCTGCTCATTTTGTTGCTCCAATTTCTGCTGGTTTTTGAGCGCATGCCTCCGCGCCCGTTGCTTATTGCACCGTGAATTCTGCAGAGCCTTGGCTGTCCTTATAACAATTCGAGCCTCGTCCGCAGCCCATTCGAACCGAGGACCAATTAGCTGAGCTGATCGTCACGGTTTGACCTTGTGCCGTGGCGCTAAAGGTGAACGGCGTGTTGTTCACCGTGTAAGCATAGTTTGGATCATGGATATTCGGCGTGCAGCCATTCGGCAGTGCAAATACCGATTCAGCTTGCTTGCCGTACACGTCAAAGTTGGTGATATAGAACCCTCGGTTGAAGGAGCATTGGACTATGATCTGCGTATGAGATGAACCCGCAGTTGCGCCAAAGTCGAACGTCACTTGCGTCGGCATACCTGGATTCACCCCCATCGAGTCACAAGTATATGTGCCGCCTTGCCCGAACAAGAGTGGAATCCCAAACAGCAAATAGAGCCCAAATGCGATTGGCTTTTTCATGCTCTCCTCCATTTGATTTTGCTGGGATCGTCAGTCCTCAGCCGTCTCGATACCGTTTGCTGCGCCGATCAACGAGTCTTGCGCTAAAGCAAACGAACAGACCGCTGAGAATGTCTGCTGGGTGACTTGCACGTCCCAAATTGCACTGGCTGCGTTCTGGCCTCGGGGTAACAGCCGGCCTCCGAACGAACAGAGAGGCCATACGAGCTGGGTGAGTAGGCTGAGTGAGTGGCTGAGTGAGTGGCTGAGTGAGTTTCTTGAACGGGTGAGCAGCGGCAAGCTAACAAACAGGGATCATTTATTACAATCGGGTGAAAACCCTAGCCTAGTACTCAATGCGCGATGCATGGCTCACTTCGTGGCCCGGCGCCGTCAACGGCCGCCCGCCCCGGGGCGTGGTTGCCGGTTTGTTTCCAAAACCATCCTGCCTGCTTCATTCAATTGCGCGGTACGAGCTCGCGATCACCCAGATCGACAGCAATGGCGAGCTTGTCCCTTTCAAAATCTTGTCTCCCGTCGTCAGCAAAGTGCTAATTCTCTCGATTGGCGGTCTGCTTTTCTTTGTGATTGAAGCACGTCGAACATTGGGAGCGCGTCGCGGATTTACCCCGGGGCGCTCTCCTCTCAGTTCTCGTTCGGCGCGTGTCAAGCACTTTTAGACAGGTCCTCACAAAATTTAGTGAGTTTTTCATGTTAGTTGAGTTGGCTTGTTGATCCAGACTTCGCTGGGAAGCTGGGGTGGCTTCGGAGCGCTTCGTACGAAGCGCTCCGGGTGAAGTTGATAAGCGACATCGAGCACGGCTTGACGTTGCTGCAAGACGCTTTCTGCTTGACCGTAGTGCACCATCGCCGGCGTGAGCAAGCCCAGGCCGGAATGGCGATGCTCTTCGTTATACCAACAAAAAAATCCCTGACAGAAAGCACGGCTGTCCTGAATGCACCCGAAACGGTCCGGGAACTCCGGCCGATACTTCAACGTGCGGAATTGGCTTTCCGAGTACGGGTTGTCGTTCGAGACGTGCGGCCGACTATGTGTCTTGGTCACGCCCAGATCGGCCAGCAAAAACGCCACCGGTTTGGAGGTCATGGAGGTGCCGCGATCGGCGTGCAGCGTGAGCTGGCCCGGCTGAATGCGTTGTTTCTGGCAACTTTCCTCGATCAGTCGCTTGGCCAGTTCGGCGCTTTCGCGCATCGCCACCATCCAGCCGACGACGTAGCGACTGAACAGATCGAGGATCACGTAGACGTAGAAGTACGTCCATTTGGCGGGCCCCAGCAGCTTGGTGATGTCCCAGCTCCACAGTTGATTCGGAGCGGTGGCCAGGAGTTCGGGCTTCTGGTACGGCGGATGCGTCAACTGATCACGGCGTTCGTGCACCTCGCCGTGCTCGTCGAGTAAACGATACATGGTACGAATCGAGCAGTGATATTCGCCTTCATCGAGCAACGTCGCATAAACAGCGGCTGGGGAACGATCCTGGAAACGTTCCTCGTGAAGACGAGCCAGGACCGCTTCTTGTTCTGCCCGACCGAGGGCTCGCGCCGGTGTAGGCCGTGCGGACACCGCCTCAACTGGAGCACAAGCCTTACGGCGCTTCCAGTAATAAGAGGCTCTCGGCATCCACAGAGCCTGACAAGCCGCGCTGGTGCCCACGTCGATCGCCAGTTCATGGACCGAGGACATCAGGATTGCTCCTCCGGGTCCGTTTCGGGAAGCGGGTGACCCAACAGCGCAGCCACTTTTTTTTGCACGTCAATGATGAGCTCCGCTTTGCGGAGTTTTTCCGTCAATTGGCCAACCTGCCGGTGCAGCTTCTGGTTTTCTTCCGCCAGAGGATTGCGTTGGGATGACCGACCGCGTTTACGCGGCTTCAGGGCCTCCAGGACTCCGGCTTGCCGCTCCCTCCGCCAGTACACCAGGTGCGAGGTATACAAACCCTCGCGACGGAGAAGTGCGCCCACACCGCCTGGAGTGGCCCCGGCGCTTTCGGCCTCTTGCAGGATGCGCTGCTTATACTCGGCGGTGAAGGTACGCCGCTTGGCTTTCGCTACCACTTCGGGATTTGGGCGAGACGCCGGCATCGCCGCGGCGCCCGCTTCGGCTGTGGCTTCTCTGCGCTTCGGCTCGCTCCGCTCGCCTTCGCTCCGTTCCGCCACAGCCGAACCCCCAGAAGAAAGAACAACACCAAGAGAATTCCCGTTCATCTCATTCCTATTCTTTCTCGCCCTGCTCATTAATTAAGGGTACTAAACCTGTCTAAGGAATGTTGGCACAGAGGGGTTAGGTTCAGAAACCCCTGTGCGCAGGCCTGCCGGGGGTTCCGATATCAAACTGTTTTGGGAGTAGGTCTGCTCCGCCGGCCGAAAAATGATCCTTTCCTTTTGAGCTACCACCTGGGCTCAGAGGTTCTTTCTTCCGAAGTCGCGCCACGTAACAAAATTCTCATGCACCTTTAGCTCGCGTTTGTCCCTCTTCGGGTGGTTTGTCTTGGGGTGGTTCCTTCTTTGATGGCTCCTCTTTGCGTGCTTCCTCTTGGGGTCCTTCCTCTTGCCGGAGCTCCTCCTTGCGTGGCTGCTGCTCCGTGCTCCGATTCGAACCATCGAGAGCCTTATCCTGAGAAGGCTCTTCTTGAAAGAGTGGATGGGGCCTGAAAGACTGGGGAAGTTCTAACTCCGACCTCAGCACGTCCTTGGGTTTGTAAGTATACGTCTTCCTACACTCATCGCACCGGACCTTGAAGTGTTTAGGGAGACGAGGGAGAAGAGCCACAGCATCAGTCTCGGCAAGGGGGATTCTATGCCGGACGAGAAAACTCTGCCGCATATGAAACCAGTGGTTCTTGCAAAGCACTATCCAACAATAATTCGCATCTTCCCACATTTACTGCTTTCCCCGTCTGAGAACCATTTGGCTGGAATCTAGCAAACTGCGCCGAGAAGTTGAAGTGCAATCCCGGACAGTACCGTGCCTGGCCTTGGGCGTACGCTCGTGGCCAGGTATTGGGTCGCACTTCTAGCCCGCTTCGCGCCGGGGTTACACCGCCCCTTCAATGACTGGCTTTGATTTTCTAAGGTAGGCTGTTCTCTCCGTTTCCGCTGGAGGACGCAAGGGACGGGCGGTGGAAGACGCGATCCTGTACCTTGCAACAAGAAGTCTGGCAGCACGGGATCGGAACGCATCGCCATACTTCGCTCGGGCATCCACCGCCAGACAAACCTCTTTTCGGCGCCGCCTTGGATCGCCTCGCGAACCACTTCGGGACGCTGGGGTACAACCTGCGGATCACCGAAAAACACTCGGCGAGCCCTCGTTGCATAGACCCCTCATGGCGTCTGCAGCCAGCGCCTTCGTCTGCGCCGTCGTAGGGAGCCACTTGGCAGATCCACGGGAGGGGGAAGGTGGACATCACGGCCGGAAGTTCATGTATGTAGAGTAGAGCGAACTTCTTGTTGCTTCTCGCTCGGCCGCTGCTGCGCTTCCTCCATTAGACAGCCGGCCTTCAATTTTTCAGGAATGTGCCTCAGCGATCGAAATCGTTAAGGCGGCTAGGTTCGATACTCTTATTCATACCGCAAAGCCTTTATCGGATCGAGCCGGCTTGCCCGAAGCGCGGGTATGTATCCCGCCGCGCAAGCCACCGCCGTCAGTGCAACGGTGGCCATCGCCAGGGTTCGCGGATCGTGCCCCGTCAACCCGAACAGTTGGCTCTCGACGACTCGCGTGAGCGCCAGCGCCGCAGGTATGCCCATCACAATGCCAAAGCCAATGAGCCGCAACACGTCGCGCATGACCATCCACACGACGTTCCCCTGCTCCGCGCCAAGCGCCATACGAATCCCTATCTCCCGCGTTCGTTGCGCCACCGTGTAAGACATCACCCCATACAGTCCGATCACCGCCAGAATCGTCGCCAGAAAACCGAACACGGTCGATAGGCTCGCAATCATTCGTTCCGTAACCAGCGAATTGCTGATCTGTGTTTCCGTGGTCCTCAGCCTGTAAATCGGCAGGTTGGGATCGAGCTCTCTCACTTTCTCGCGCGCCGTGGGCATCAGCAGGTTTGCATCAACGGCCGTCCGGATGTACACCGTCATACTGCCCAGAAAATGGCTCCCCATGTACGGGATGTAGGCTTGCTCCGGAATCTCGTCCCGCAAACTCGTGTACTTGATGTCCTTCACAATCCCGATGATTTCCATATCCGTGCGGGTTCCCGGATCGCTTCCAAACCCGAGATGCAAACCAAGGGGATTTCTTCCTGGAAAAAACTTTTTCGCGAACTTCTCATTGATCATCACCGTGGTGGGGGTCCAATCATCCTCCTCCGGGCCTTTTTTGATCTCGTGATCATCCGTCATCCGGAAGTCCCGCCCCGCAATAATGGGCACGCCGAGCGCCGCAAAGTAACCCGGACCGATCTGATTCATAAAGGGCTGGGCCCGGTCTTCCGGTTTCGCGGGCGTGTACCCTTCCACGGTCATGCTGCTATCCCACTCGTTGTTTTCCAGAATGCGCATGCTCGCCAGCCCCACGAATTCGACTCCGGGAATCGAGCTGAGCGCATTCGTCAACTGCTGGTAATAGATTTTCGAGCGTTCCGGAGCGTAGCCGCCACGCGAAGGATCGATGTTGAAGCCCACCAGCCGCTCCACGGGAAATCCCGGGCCGAGGTTGCTTAGGTTCTTCAAACTGCGCAGGAACAGGCCCGCGCCGATGAGCAACAACAGCGAAAGCGCTACCTGGGCAACCACCAGTGTTTTTCTTAATCCCGCGTGGCCGCCGCCTACGACGGCACCCGCTTCGTCCTTCAGCACGCGCCCCACATCCGGCCGGGTCGTTTGCAGCGCAGGTACCAGCCCAAATACGATTCCCGTCAGAACGGTCACCCCCACAGTGAAAACCAGGATGCGAAAATCGGGCAGCGTCGAAATATTCAAATCCGTGGAATCGGCCGGCAAATAGATCCTCAAAAGGGCTTGGTCCGCCCAGAAAGCTATCGCCAGTCCCATAATCCCACCCAGAGCGGCCATCGAAAGAGTTTCCGTCAGAAGCTGTGAGACGATGCGCACGCGGCTAGCGCCGATAGCCAGCCGCACGGCAATCTCCTTTTGTCTGCCGGTAGCTCTCGCAAGCAGCAGGTTGGCCAGGTTCGCGCAAGTAATCAGCAAGACCACTCCCGTCGTGGCCATAAGAACCCAAAGCGGTGTCGAGAGTTCCCGCCGCGTGAATGACCGGCCCTGCGACCCCGGCAGAACATCCATCCAGCACTTCAGAAATTGCTCGCGATCGTAGGCCGAAGCGTGACCGAAGGCCGCTTCCTTCACTTCCATTTCGAGCATCGAATGCATGAAAGGCTCGAGCGAAGCCTTGGCCCGCGTTATTGATACGCCCGGCTTCAACCGTCCAAACGCGTTCACCCAGCGCGTCCGGCGGTCCGTTAGCATTTTCGGATTCCCTACCACGATCCAGTCTTGCATCATGATGGGAATGAAAATCTTCGTGGAATATCCGAGCTCCACCCCCTCAAACCCCGGTTGCACCACGCCGATCACCGTCAGGTTGTGCCCGTTCACAATCAGGTTTTTTCCCACAATCCCTGGGTCTCCCCCAAACCGTTGCCTCCAGTAGTCGTAAGTCAGCATCACCAGGGGATGTCCAAGCGGAACGCGATCGTCTTCCGGCGTGAAGGCGCGCCCCAGGACGGCGGTCACTCCCAGAGCGCTGAAGTACGTGCCGGAAACCAGCTCTGCATTCACGCGTTCCGACTGCCCGCCAAACGTGAGGCTCACCGGGTCCGGAAAACGGCAAAACATGCCGGAGAACACTTCGTTGTGTGCCTGGAAGTCACGGAACATAGGGTGCGAAATGGCGTTCCCTCCCCAGTTGCTCCCGTAGTGATGCCCCCTCATGGTGAGCAGAACCAGCTGCTGAGGATCCTTCACCGGAAGTAGCCGCAGCAAGATTTGATCCAGGAGCGAGAAAATGGCGGTGTTCGCTCCGATTCCGAGCGCCAGGGTCATCACCGCTACGGCCATATAGCCCGGACTGCGCCGCAACGTCCGCAGCGCGTACTTGAAGTCGCCAATCGCCGTTCCCGCCCACTGGCCGAAGCTCATCACTATGCCCGCCTCCCGATTTCAATGCGGCTTTACCCTACGCGCACGCAACTGCGAGTCTCCTAGCCTCAGGTCCGCCGTGAACTTCTCCAACTCCGTCTTAGCCTTCGAGGAACTGGCTTTGCTATTCCGACTCACGCACGTTGGTCTATTTCAATGACTTACAGGATCAACGAAGCTTTCCACAGGGCTTCCCGTCATCCTTGAATACGTCATTTTCGGCTCTTGGTTCCGCAACCGGACCAGGTGGTCAAAGGCTAAGACGATCGGCAGGCGGAATAGTCACGCCCAGAGAGACTCCCCAGCCCTGCGACCCTAATTTGAGTTCATTCACATTCCGGGGAGCGGACGGCGAGGTCAAGCAGGCGAGCTGTGGCCGGCACACTGGAGCACGCCAAGGTATTTGCCCCAGGGACCGACGGTCTGTCGGAATTGATGAGCCATCACTCTCGAGATCTGATGCACATGGGTCAGGTCATGAACCGCCCAAGTTGCCAGCAGTTGTGACAAGGTAACCACACCGAGGGCCGGGTGCCGCCCGCGCCGGGCGAGGTCCTCAGCTCGCAGATGCAGGTCACGCAGTTGCTCTAGGCTTTGTCCGCGCAAAAGCGCGAACTCGTCGAGTAGCTCGGCGAGCGACTTGCCTTGACTCTCGCGCTCCTGCGCCAGGCGATCGAAGGGCTCAAACGCTTGGCTGTCGCCAAACTCAAGAATCATCCGCGCCCGCGGCATCCAGTCCGTGCGTTCGCCGTGAATCAAGTGGCCGATGATGTCGAACGCGCTCCAGGTTTTCTCGCCCTCGTTGCGGCGCGTCCACGTTTCTGGCAGATCGCGCAAAAGCGCATTGAGGGTGGCGGGAGTGCGAGCGAGAAGCGCTACGGTGTCTTGCAAGTCATGCTGCATGGCGATCCTCAGTCTCCGAAGGTTTTTGTCGCCGCGACCACGCGCTCATCGAAGATCACTGACAGAGGATTTCACTACAAGAGCGCAAAGATCACAACAAGAGACCAGCCCAACTCGTCCGCCATATTGGCACGGCTCCGGCACTTTTCTTTCAGAGTCGCCTGCCGGCCCTGAGCTCGAGCGAAGGGTCACGAACACGAGCAAGTGCGGTTTTAGTGCAGGAAGTGGCGCATGCCGGTGAACACCATGGCCAGGCTCAGACGGTCCGCCGCGGCAATCACATCCGGGTCGCGCAGTGATCCACCGGGCTGGACCACCGCTGTCGCCCCTGCCTTGGCCGCTTCCTCGACGCCATCGGGAAAGGGAAAGAATGCGTCGGAAGCCACCACGCTTCCGGTAAGCGGCACTTGCGCCTTCATCACCGCAATTTTCACGGAATCGACGCGGCTCATCTGCCCTGCGCCGACGCCTACGGTCGCGCCGTCTTTCGCGAACACGATGGCGTTGGACTTCACGTGCTTCGCGACTTTCCAGGCGAAGCGCATGGTGTCGCTCTCTTCGGGCGTTGGCATGCGTTTGGTCACCGTGCGCAGCTCACGGTCATTGAGTTCGCCATTGTCCGGCTGCTGTACCAGCATCCCGCCAAGAATGCGTTTGAGCTGTAGCTCGCGCTCCGGCTCCAAGCCGCCGGGAGGCAGTTCGAGCAAGCGGAGATTTTTCTTCGCCGCAAAGATTTCTTTCGCGCGCGCCGCGAATCCCGGCGCGGCGATGCATTCGACGAACAGCTTCGCGACCTCTTCCGCCGTCGCCGCGTCCACTTCGCGGTTGAACGCCAGGACGCCCCCGTAAGCCGAAACCGGATCGCAGGCCAGGGCCTGCAAATACGCATTGCGCAGTGAGGTTTGTTCCGCCGCGCCACAGGGATTATTGTGCTTAATGATCACCGCCGCGGGACTCGCGAATTCCGCAGCGAGGCTTCGCGCCGCTTCCAGGTCCACGAAATTGTTATAGGAAAGCTCTTTCCCCTGAAGCTGCTTCGCGGCCGCAAGACCCTGCGCCACCTGTCCTGTGGGCACGTACAGCGCGGCGGCCTGGTGCGGATTTTCGCCGTACCGCAATTCCTGTTGGAGGCGCAGCGCGAGGTGCTCGCGTTCGGGGAGCCGAGGCTTTGCTTCGAGCGCTATCTGCGCGTTCGCCGCGCTCAGCCGCTCCAGTTCCATCGCGATCATTCCGTCGTAGCGCGAGGTCATTGCAAAGACTTTACGCGCTAATTCCAGGCGGGTTGCGAGCGCGGTGTCGCCCGCGCTTTCGATCTCTTTGGCCACGCGCTCAAAATCGGCGGGATCGCAAACGACCGTCACGCTCTCAAAGTTTTTAGCCGCCGAACGGAGCATCGTGGGCCCACCGATGTCGATGTTTTCGATCAATTCCTCGGCAGTAAGACCGGCCTTCGCAGCCGTCGCTTCAAACGGATATAGGTTCACAACGACCAAATCGATCGGTGCGATGCCGTGTTCCGCAGCCTGCCTGCGGTCATCCGCATGTTGCCTGCGGAAAAGCAGCCCGCCGTGTACTTTGGGGTGCAGGGTCTTCACGCGTCCGCCGAGCATTTCCGGCCAACCGGTGAAGTCGGAAACGTCACGCACCGCGACGCCGTTTTCGCGGAGAAGCTTGGCCGTTCCGCCGGTCGAAAGGATTTCGATTTTTAGAGCTGAGAGGCGTTTCGCAAAAGCCGCGATGCCCGTTTTGTCGAAAACGCTGATGAGAGCGCGCGCCACTGCCATGTCTTCCTCCGCAATGAGAAAAGCACAACAGTGTAAGCGCCCCGCGAAATTTGCGAAAGTGCGGCCGTGTGGAAATCCGGAACGACACTTTTCGGAGAGCTTCTCCGACAGGCTCTCAGGACTTCACGACGGCTTTTAGCTTGACCTGGCCTTGGACGGTCTCGACGACGTACTCCACGTCTTTGCAGTTTTTCTGCTGCTGCAGTTCTTTGGTTTTCTTCAACACGAATTCGTTGAAGCTCGAGCGCGATAAGTTTCCGGTGTGTTCCCCGGCGAGTTGCTTGGCCTGGCGGAATGCCTCGTACAGTTTCTCGACCTTTTCCGGCTCGCTTTCGGGGTGCGAGCAGAGCATGCGGAATGCCTTTGCTGGGCTTTCCGCCGAGGCCGCGGCGGCTTGTTCCTTTTCCTGCTCCCGGGCGCGGGCCGCTTCGATTTCCCTCGCGGCGGCGCCGAAGTGCCGCTGCGATCTTCCTTCTTCCTTCATTGCGGTTTTCTTCCGGAAGATGTCTTTGTATTTTGCGTAGGTCTGCGTGAGGTTGTTGAAGCGGAATCTCTGCGCGGGCTTCAGTTCTCCGCTGCGCTCGTTGTAGCGCTTGACCAGAAGATCGACGCGCCATTCGATCTCGGTAGGCGGTCGCTTCCGGCCGCCTCCGAAATACTGGTCGTACTCGATTTTGAGCTGACGGATGTCTTTTTCGATCTGGCCCAGATCTTCGTCAATAGTCGCCATGCGCGCAGAGAGCTCCGAACTTCCATGCTAGGGTGGCCCGGCGAAACCGTCAACCGGCGCGCAAAAAAGTGCTTCGAATGCGACACCGCTTGACCGGGGGATAACCGCTCGGGCGGCCCTGGAGCGGCCGCAAGCCGTGATCGTCCCGCGGCGATTGCGGCACGGCCCGATCCGTGTCCTGACGAGAACCATTTCCCGTGGGAGCGCTCCGATCCGGGCAGGATTGCAGCGTGCGCGGGGCTGTGCTGAAATGTTCGCATGGCTCCCCAGAGCAAACGCGCGGTTACCGCGGAACAGTCGGAGTTACTGCGGCAAATCCCCTCGGTGGAAGAACTGCTGGCGCAGCCAAGGCTGGCGGAACTGACCAAACGCATGGATCGCAGCCTCGTCGTGGAAGTTGCGCGCACCGTGCTGGATGATCTGCGCGCGCGGATCATCGGACAAATGGCCACCGCGCTGCTTGCGGAAATCTCTCCGGTTGCCTGCGACAGAAGCGCGCTGGAGGAGCGCATCACCGCGCTGGTGGAGCAGATTCTGGCGCGATCGCTGCTGCCGGTGATCAACGCCACCGGCGTGATCCTGCACACGAACCTGGGACGCGCGCCCCTCCCAGAAAGCGTGGTGGAAGAGTTTCGCCGCGCCGCCACGGAGTACTCGAATCTGGAATACGACCTGGAAGCGGGAGCCCGCGGAAAACGCGACGTGCACACCGCGCAACTGCTGACGCGGCTTACCGGAGCGGAGGCGGCCGTCGTGGTGAACAATTGCGCCGCAGCGGTGCTGGTCACGCTCGCGTCGCTGGCGCGCGGCGGCGAAGTGATTGTCTCGCGCGGCGAACTGATAGAAATTGGCGATGGCTTTCGCATTCCGGAAATCATGGAGCAGAGCGGCGCGGTTCTGCGGGAAGTGGGAACGACGAACCGCACGCGGCTCGCCGACTACGAGAACGCCATCAACGAAAAAACGCGGTTGTTGCTGCGTGTGCATCCTTCCAATTTCAAAGTGACCGGCTTCACCGAAAAACCATCGCTCGATGAACTGGTCGCGCTCGGCCAGCGCGCGCAAATTCCGCTGGTCGAGGATCTTGGCTCCGGCTGCCTCGTGGATCTGGCCGAGCAGGGCATCAGTGAGCCGACGGTGCGGCAGAGCGTGGCAGCCGGAGTCGGCATCCTGACCTTTAGCGGAGACAAACTCCTCGGCGGGCCGCAGGCAGGGATTATCGCCGGGAAAAAAGAGTTGATCGCCCGAGTGCGGCGGCACCCACTGTTTCGCGCGTTGCGCGTCGACAAACTCACCATTGCCGCGCTCGAAGTCACGCTGGGAGCGTACCTGAGGGCGGCGTGGGACGAAATTCCGGTGATACGCATGATTCGCATGACGCCGCAGGAACTGAAGCGCCGCGCGGAGAATTTCATCCGGGAATTGCGCCCGGAGCTGCCGCTGGACGAAGTGGAGATCGAAATTGTGGACGGAGCGTCGCTCGCCGGAGGGGGCTCGACGCCAACGCAATCGCTACCGAGCAAAGTGATTCGCATCGCCAGCGTTCGCTATTCGGCGGCGAAGCTGGAGCAGCGGCTGCGGCGCGGCCCCGCCGGAATCTCCGTCATCGCCCGAGTGGAAGACGATCGGCTGATTCTCGATTTGCGCACGGTTTTCCCGCAGCAGGAATCGCTGCTCCTTAAGACGCTTGCCGCGGCGCTCAATTGAGCCGATGATCGTGCTTCGGCATGAGTAGAAAACAAGCGGACCGAAGGTGATCCCGCCTTTGTTTCGCGCGGCGATCCGTGGGGGCGAGGAGTCCAGGGCGGGGATTGCCGCTCACGAAATTCCGGTCAAATTTTGAAGCAAGGTCAGCTAAAATAGGTGTCACAAGGGTTGCCGTCGGCCGCCCGGGTCTCGTGAGGCTGACGTGAACAAGGTTCGCGGGCGTGGTGCGCGACTGTGCATCGTGCCATGAGGCGCGGCGGCACGTTGAGAGGCCGACGCTGGCCTCATTCCTTTACGCCCGTTGTAAATCATTTTTCGACGTGAGAGTGGCCCGATCGAATACCTTCTGCAAGACGTGCGTTACTCGGCCAGGACACTGTCTAGGCATCCGGGCTTTGCGGCGGTCGCAGTGTTGACGCTGGCGCTGGGGATTGGGGCGAACACGGCGATTTTCAGCGTGGTCGAAAATGTGCTGTTGCGGCCGCTCCCGTATCCTCGCCCCGAAAACCTGGTGCAAATTTGGAATACCTACGCCCCGCAGGCTCCGCGCGCACCTTTGTCTCCGGGAGATTACGCGGATTGGCGTCAGCAAAATGCCAGTTTTTCCGGAATGGGCGGGTACGCTCAAATCTCCCAGGGATTCAATCTGACCGGCGAAGGCGAGCCGCGCCGGGTGCTCGGGAGCTATGCAAGCGCGGGACTGTTCCCCTTGCTTGGGATACAGCTCGCGGCCGGGCACTACTTCACAGCAGAAGAAGATCGGGCAGGCAGCTCCCCGGTGGTGATTTTGAGTCATCGCTTATGGCAGAGCCGGTTTGGGGGCGATCCCGCAGTGATCGGACGAACGATCACACTGGACACCCAGCGCTATAGGGTGACGGGGGTGTTGCCGGCCGGTTTTCATCTGCTGCGCTGGGCCGATCTTTGGATGCCCATCGGCCAGTACCAAGATGACTTGACCGAACACGTGCATCACGCGTTCATCGGCGTCGCGCGGCTGAAGCCCGAGGTCACCCTGGCGCAAGCTCAAGACGAGATGAAGAGGTTGAACGAACAGGAGGGCGTCAAGTATCCCGATTCGCACAAATTCTTCGGCGTGCTCGTCGAACCCATGGAAGATCCGTCGGCGGCGAAACTAAGAGGCATCCTGATAGTGCTGTCCGGGGCCGTGGGCCTGGTGCTGCTGATTGCGTGCACTAACATCGTGAACCTGCTGCTGGTGCGAAACGCCGGCAGGCAACGCGAAGTGGCCGTGCGCACGACACTGGGGGCCAACGCTTGGCAGCTGTCGCGGCAGTTGTTGACGGAAAGCATGTTGCTGTCTTTGGCGGGCGGGGTGGTAGGGTTGCTGCTCGCGGTGGGCGGTCTCGGCGCGTTGATGGCGTTTGTTCCCGCGGACCTGGGAGTGTTGCGGGAAGGCGGCTTGAACGGCGCGGTGCTGGCGTTCACGGCGGCGGTTTGCGTGGCTGCCGGAGTCATTTGTGGTCTGACGCCGGCGCTGCGAACGCTCCGGGCCAACCTCGCGGGAGTTCTCAAACAGGGGAGCAAGGGGACTGCCGGGTCGGGACACCGCGGAACGCACAACACTCTGGTGGTTTTGGAGATCGCCATGGCGCTGGTGCCGCTGATCGGGGCGGGACTGCTGCTGCGGAGTCTGCAACATTTGCTGGAAGTGAACCCCGGTTTTCGCGTGGACCATATCCTGACGATGGAAGTGCAGCAGGCAGCGCTGCCCTTTGCCGAGGCCAGCAGGCTTTCGCAGCAGGATTGGATCCAGATTCAGGAAAAGCAGTCCATCCAATTTGAGCAAATCGCGGAGCAGATCCACGCATTGCCGGGAGTGAAAGAGGCTGCAGGAATCGATGAGCTGCCCTTGAGCAACGAATTTCGCCGGGCTATGAGACTTGAGATCGAAGGGCAGCCCATAGCTAATGCCGGGGCGCGGCCGATCGTGCAATACCGAACCGTGAGCCTGGGGTATTTTTCAACCATGGGGATCCCGCTGCGCGAGGGCCGATTGTTCACAGAAGACGACTGGAAAGTGCCCAGGGCGATGATCAACGAGACGATGGCGCGGCGCTTCTGGCCCAAAGGCGACGCCCTCGGGAAGCGCATCAACCTGTGCTCGCTCGATCCAAAACCATGCTGGAGCACGATCATCGGCATCGTGGGAAGCGTGCACCAGTTTGGCCTGGACGCGGAGCCGACCTCCGACGTTTACTTCGCGGGCGGGTGGACGCCCTATGTGGTGGTGTGGACAGCGACCGAGCCGCTGAGCCTAGCCGCCGCGGTCGCAGGGGTGATTCACAAAACGGCCCCGGACCTGCCGGTGACTCGCGTAATGACCATGGACGAACTGCTGGCGGGCTCGGTCTCCCCCCGGCGATTCTCCGCCATGCTCGTCGGGATATTTGCCGTCCTCGCGGCCGTGCTCGCAGCCGTCGGCGTGTACGGCGTGATGAGTTACACGGTGAGCCAGAGAACCCAGGAGATTGGCGTACGCATGGCGCTGGGGGCGCAGGCCACGAATGTCCGCAGCATGATTCTGATGCAAACCATCAAGCTGACCGCGCTTGGTGTGGCAATTGGACTGGCGGGAGCGTTCTTGGTGGCGCGTTTTTTGGCCAGCCTGCTTTTTGGCGTGGGAACGCACGATGCGCTGACCTTCCTAGGCGTGCCCCTGCTGTTGCTTGTTGTCGCGGTGGTGGCCGCGTACGTCCCGGCGCGGCGGGCCATGCGCGTGGACCCGATCGTGGCGTTAAGGTACGAGTAGCGCGCTCCGCGAGGGCGATTGAGTTTACTCACCTGAAGGTGAAACTAGGCAAAGTTTTCGCCCGTCCAATCAAAGGCTTCGCAGAGTGGGCGAAACCTCCAGTGCATTTGCTGGACTCCTGTTGCCCGAGAAACTCTTGATTCATACGGAGAGGTGTGAAATGAGAAGAGAGCTGTGCGTCCTTGCTGGAGTTTGTGTGCTGCTCGCTGCGCCAGCGGCGATGAGCCAGAGCGATCCGCAGCGCCCCGCGGAATCCCCGGCGCAGCAAATGACCGTTCCTCCGGCGCAGCAACCTCCGCAGCAGCGCCAGCGCACGCAGCGGCCACCCGAGCAGGCCGCGCAGCAAGAACCTGCGGCTGCGAAGCAGGCGCAGCACCCTCCGATTGGGGAAGAGAAATCTTCCGTGACGCATCACTCCGCGCACATCGGCGGGCAGGAGATCAAGTACACCGCGACGGCAGCGACCTACAACATCAAAGCCGATGACGGATCGCCGAAAGCGACCATGTTCTATGTCGCGTACACGAAAGAGGGCGTGACGGACATCGCCAAGCGGCCGATCAGCTTCGTTTACAACGGCGGGCCGGGTTCGGCGTCCCTCTTCACGCACATGGGCATGGGGCCAAAGCGGGTGGTTTTGACTCCGGACGGACACGGCATGCCCGCGCCGTACACCGTGGTCGACAACGAAGATTCCTTCCTTGACACAACGGATCTTGTTTTTATCGACGCCATCTCCACCGGCTTCAGCCGGCCCGCGCCCGGCGAAGCTCCCAATCAATTTCACGGGATTATCGCGGACGCCAACTGGTTCTCTGATTTCATCTACCAGTACATCACGCGCAACGATCGCTGGGCTTCGCCAAAATTCTTGATTGGCGAAAGCTACGGCACGACGCGGTCCGCCGAATTGGCGGGGGTTCTCCAGGAGCGTCATCAAATTTATTTGAGCGGCATCGTGCTGCTTTCCTCGGTGGCCTTCTCGAACTGGGGCGCCGACAACCGATTTGCGTTTTTCCTCCCGACCTATGCGACGACCGCGTGGTATCACCATCTGCTGCCACCCGACTTGCAGAATTCGGCCATCGAGCAGGTGGCCCAGCAGGCGCGGGAATTCGCGCACGGCGAATATGCCCAGGCGCTCGAAAGAGGCGACACGCTTTCCGCAGCGGAGCATCAGAAAGTGGTTGCCGACCTCGCGCGTTTCACCGGGCTGACGCCGAAATACCTTGAAGAGACCAACCTGCGCATCAGCCCATTCCGCTGGTTCAAGGAACTCGAGCGCGACAAGCGGCGAACCATCGGGCGGCTTGATTCGCGGTTCGAAGGCATGGATGTGGATGCGGCCGGCGAGCGTGTCGAGTACGACCCGAGCGAAGCGTCGTATGAAGGCGCGTTTGTCGCCACGTTTCACGACTACGTGCGGCGGGAACTCAAATGGGATAGCGAGGCGTATTACACGGTGACCGCAAACGTTCGGCCGTGGGACCAGACGGGTAATACGGAAGTTGCGGAAGTTTTGCGCGCGGCGATGACGCAGCAGACTTTTCTGAAAGTGCTGGTGCTTTGCGGCTACTATGACGTGGCCACGCCATTTAACGGCATTGAGAACACCTTTGCGCACATGAACCTGGAGCCGCCGGTGCGGAAAAACGTTAGTTTCGCGTACTACCAGGCCGGACACATGATGTACATCGACGAGAAAGAGCATCACAAGCTGCACAAAGACGTGGATGAATTCCTCAATGCGGCCTACTCGCGCTGAAGCCGGCGAGCCATCGGAGTGCCGCGCGTTATGATGGCCAATTGAGGGCAGGGCCACGTAGGCAAAAGAAGGGCGCATTTCCGTTGCTCGCATTTCAAGTTGAAAAAGGAAAACTGCGTTTGGTCGAGAAGCCGGCGCCAAAGCTGCGGCCGGGGTGGGCGCTGGTGCGCGTGCGGCTGGCGGGAATTTGCAACACGGATGTGGAGATACTCCGCGGCTACCACCGTTTTCGCGGTATCCCGGGACATGAGTTTGTGGGGGAAGTCGCCGAGGTCCAAGGCGTAACGGCGAGCGGGCGAAAGCAGTGGATGGGACGGCGTGTTTGCGGGGAGATCAACGTGGCGTGCTCCGCGTACGGATTCACGCCAGAATGCGACTTTTGCCGGCGAGGGCTGAGGACACACTGCGCGCGACGCACCGTGCTGGGGATCGTCGCGCAGGATGGCGCGTTTGCAGAGTACCTGGCACTGCCCCGGGAAAACCTGCATACCGTGCCAGATGCTATGAGCGACGAGCAAGCCGTGTTCGTGGAACCGTTGGCGGCAGCATGCGAGATTTTGGAACAAATCGATGCGAGGAAGTTTCCGGCGGCGGCCGTGCTGGGTGACGGGAAACTGGCGCAACTGATCGTGCGGGTACTCGGTACCGCGATTCCTCGTGTGGTGATGTACGGCAAGCACGAAAAGAAGATGGCGCTGGCGCGGCGGGCGGGCATCGAGACAAAGAAAGTTCGCGGGGATGCGAGCGATCTCGGCCGTGTAAGAGAAAATTATTCGCTGCTAGTCGAAGCGACAGGATCGCCAAGCGGGCTCGCGCTGGCGCAGCAAATGACCGAGCCGCGCGGGACGCTGGTGCTGAAATCGACGTTTCATGGCGCGACGCCAGTGGAAACGTGGCCGATCGTGGTGAAGGAAATCAACGTCTTGGGTTCGCGGTGCGGGCCATTCGAAAAGGTGATTGCTCTGCTACGTTCAGGGAAAGTGGATCCCAGGCCACTTGTTACGCGCGCGTTTCCCTTGGCGGAGGCGCAACAAGCGATAATGTTCGCGCAGCAACCTGGGGTGATGAAGGTCCTGCTGAAGGCGTGAGCCAAAACATGGCCCACACGATCGAACCACTGAGGACATTAAGAGAAGCGCCGGAGAGCTTTACAGGCGGTTGATGCAGGAGGCCACGCAGGCGGCGCCGAAGCCGTTGTCGATGTTGACGACGGTGACGTTGGAGGCGCAGGAATTGAGCATGCCAAGGAGCGCGGTGAGGCCGCCGAAGCTGGCTCCGTAGCCGACGCTGGTGGGCACAGCGATGACCGGCGCGGCGACCAGCCCGCCCACCACGCTCGGAAGGGCGCCTTCCATCCCCGCAACGCAAATGATGACGCGGGCTTGCGCCAGCTTGCTTTCGCGATGCTCAAGCAGGCGGTGAATCCCGGCGACGCCGACGTCGTAGAGCTGATCGACGCGGTTGCCCATCATGCGCGCGGTGAGAAACGCTTCTTCGGCGACGGGAATGTCGCTTGTGCCGGCAGAGACAACGAGGATCAGGCCTTTTCCGGAAATTTCGCTGCTGCGTTCGATGGTGATGACGCCGGAGAGCGGATGGAATTTGGCTGCTCGGGCGGCTTTGCCGTTGGTTTTTTTCACGGCGGCGAGGACTCTCCCGTCAGCGCGGGTGACCAGAATGCTGTGGCGCGAGTCTTTCTTCTGGAGCATGGCGCGGACGATTGCGGCGACCTGTTGAGGCGTTTTGCCTTTGGCAAAGACGACTTCGGCAAAGCCTTGGCGGAGAGCGCGGTGATGATCGACTTTAGCGAAGCCGAGGTCCTCAAACGGCAGG
>DATAIH010000012.1:0-21234 GCA_036262755.1 Candidatus Acidiferrum sp. | reverse complement strand
AAGGGTAAGACCCTTCTGGCGTCGGGATATCGCGCGTCAGCTAATAGCCTGTGGAGTCCTGCGCGGTTAGGCGGGACTACGAAGCAGGAACCCGCCGAAGGTATCGCGGCATGAACGCGAACCAGCAGGAATCCCCCGGCTCTAGCCGTGGGGAGGATGTCAAATACTTCGACAAGAACTCCTGCAGGTCCCCTTCCCAAATCTTCCAACCGTCCTTTCCAAAAATCAGGTGCCCGGGCGCAATCCCTCCGGCATCACGGGGCGTGAAGGCAGGGTACACAATGAGCTGCGCGGTCGCCCCGCGCGCTTCCGCCTCATGCACCACAGTTTTCACGGACTCCGTCGTGCGATCGTTCTTCGCAACCATTCCTAGCAGCGGAATTCGAATCTTCCCCGCTGCTTCTTTCAGTGCCTGCTGCATCGCATGACTTTGGTCCCATGTGAGCGCCCCGCCTGCCTGATCCACGACCGCGCCAAACGCCGAAGACTGGCTCGCCGCGAATACACTGACAATTCCTCCGATCGACCAGCCCATCACAGCCATGCGCTTCGTGTCTGCGTATGGCAGCGCGTTGACGAACTCCACCACCGCCAGCACATCGTCGGTTTCTTCCCGCACACGTTCCACGAATCGTGGGCCACGATCCTCTCCGATCGCCTCGCCAAAGGTCGCGCCATCCGACTTGCCGTAGCCGCGCCGCTCCGGCACTATCACCACGTAACCGCCGCGCCTCAGCATCTCCCCGACGTAAACAAACGGCCGCTCTTCTCGTTCGTGCCCCGCTCGCGACCCGTGATTGTAAATCACTACTGGAAACGGCCCCGTGCCCTCCGGCTTGTAAACGTACGCCTCAATCTTCATTTTTCCGCTGGGATAAAACGTCGCTTCGTAGCTCTGCGGTTGTCCGTTTGTCTGCCCGTGCGCTGACCCGCCCGCCACCAAGACGAGGCAAACAATTACCCGCGCCGCAAATTTCGAAAGTCGCAATACCAACGTTCGCATGACTGATCCCTTCTTTTAAATGTCCACCAACGAACCTGAGACGATATCACGAATGAAAATCACGTTCTTCCCGGGCCCCCCAGCAGTGCTCTGGAGGTTGTACGGTTTTTCCGCGAACGCCGGAAGATCATTGGGAAACGGTTTGCACCGCCATTGTTGCCGGAGGTGATGTGGACTCTAGCGCAGCAATCGCTCGGGCCGTCCGCGGACGGCATCAGGCGGTCAAGTCGCTACCCGGCGACCCACTGCTGCAACATCAAGAGCTGGTCGCCAGGCGGTCATGGGTCACTCATAGCGCAGGGCGACCATGGGATCGACGCGCGCGGCGCGACGCGCAGGGATATAGCAGGCCAAGAGACCCACGAGCGCTAAGAGCATCGCAACGCTCGCGAACGTCGCGGGGTCGGTTGGCGTCACTTCGAAGAGAAGACTGGCCATGAAGCGCGTCAAGACGAGAGCAAGAACGACGCCGGCGACCATGCCGAGGAACGCCAGCTTCGCCCCGTCAGCCACAACCAAGCCGAGCACGTCGCGGCTTTGCGCGCCAACGGCGACGCGAACGCCGATTTCGTGAGTTCGTTGGATGACCGCGTAGGACATTAGCCCGTAGATTCCGACCGCGGCAAGGAGCAGAGCCAGGGCGGCAAAAAGGCCGAGAAGCAGCAAGTTGAAGCGATGCTGCGCGAGGGAGACGGCCATGAGGCCCTCCATTGACTCGACCTCGCTCACCGGGATCTGGCGGTCCAAACTCCAGACTTGCTTTTTCACCTCGGCCACCAGGCCTGGGGACGGCCCGGGGGTGCGGATGGCAAGGGTCATCCAGCGCCGCCAGGATTCGTCGGACTGAGAAAAGGGAGCGTAGATGGCGGGATCCACAGGCTGATTCAGTCCCGAGTGCTTCACGTCGCCTGCGACGCCAACGATGGTCATCCAGCGGCTGCGTGGCGGTTGCGAGCGCGCCCAATCAATCCGCGCGCCGAGCGGGTTCTCGTTGGCAAAGAATTCCCTCACGAATTCTTGGTTGACGACGGCGACAAGAGGCTGGCCCTCGCGGTCCATATCCGTGAATCCGCGGCCTGCACGAATGGGGATTTGCATAACGCGGAAGAAGTTGCCCATCACCGAGAAGGTCTGCACCTCGGGTTCGGTGCCCAGGGGCACCGGGGCCCGCCCGTCGATGACAATGCTGTGACTCAAATAGTTTCCGCCGAAAGGAATATCCGTCACCATCGCGGCCTGGACGCCGGGAAGAGAGTTGAGGCGAGCCAGTAATTCGCGCCGAAACTGCGTCTCGAGCGGGATCTCTGCGTATCGCATTTCGGGCAACTGAAGATACATGGTCATGACATTGTGAGGATTGAAGCCCGGATTCACGGCACGAAGGCGTGAAAAGCCGCGGATGAGGAGTCCGGCTCCGACCAGGAGCACCAGCGCCAGCGCGAACTCCGCCGCAACAAGCCATTTCCGCAAACGATGGCCCGCACGTCCGGCAGTCGCGCCGCGGCCGCTTTCCTTGAGCGACTCGGCGAAATCGGTGCGCGAGGCGGACCAGGCAGGCGCGATTCCGAAGACGATGCCCGTCAGGAGTGAGGTTGCAAAGACGAAGAGGAGAACGCGAATGTCCAGCGAGATGCCAGTGAAGCGTTCGAGGGCGGCGGGCTTGAAGGACAAGAGGAGACGCGTGCCCCATTTGGCGAGGAGAAGGCCCGCCGTTCCGCCAAGAATTCCCAGAAGGGAGCTCTCTACCAAGGCCTGACGAATCAGGCGCGTCCTTCCGGCTCCAAGAGCGGCGCGAATGACAAGCTCCTGGCAGCGAGCGACATTGCGAGCCACCAGGAGGCCTGCGAAATTCGCGCAGGCAATCAGCAGAACAAATCCCACCGCTCCAAACAGGACCAGCAGCGCCGGGCGAATGTCGCCTACGACCATTTCTTGCAACGGAACAATCTGGGTTCGCCGCGTTTTTTCATTGTCCGGATATTGCTCCGCAAGGCGCCGGTCGATCGCAAACATGTCGGCTTGCGCCTGGGCCGGGGTTACGCCCGGCTTCAGCCGCCAGTAGTTGCGCATGAAATGCACGCCGCGGTAGGGCGCCGCTAACGGATAAGCGACCCACAGGGAAACGAAGACGGCTGCATGCTCGCGGGGCGGAGCAAACCCGGCGGGCATCACGCCGATGACCGTGTAGTTGTATCCGTTCAGCGTCACCTGCCGGCCGATGACGTTTGGGTCGCTTTTCAGGAAGTCTCGCCAGAATTGGTAGCTGGCGACGAGCACGCGCGCGCCGCCTTTCACATCTTCCTCTGGCGAGATGATGCGGCCGAGCAGGGGCGGGACGCCCAGCGTTTCGAGAAAACCCGCGTTGACGTACCCCGCTTGAATCTGGAGCGCCTCGGGGCCGCTGGTGTAGTCCATCTTCGCCAAGTTGATTCCGCCACCCTGGGAGAAGGCGCGCGTCTGGCGCTGGATGTCGATGATATTCATGAGTGAATCGTTTTGCATGGCGGCGACGAGGCGCTCGGGGTCTTTGTATGGGAGGGGAGTAAGGAGAATTCCGTTGATGACGCTGAAGATGGCTGTGTTAGCGCCGATGCCGAGCGCGAGGGTAAGCACAGCTATCGCGGTGAAGCCCGGACCCTTGAGCAACAAGCGCGCACTGTAACGCAGGTCCTGCCAGATCGTTTCCAACCAGGTGAAGGTCCACATCTCCGCGCTCCTCTCCTTGCAGCGACTTGCGCTCCCAAATAGCTCGCGTGCAGCGCAGCGCGCAACACCGTCGATTACCTAATCGACCGTCAGGGACTACGCGAGAAGCTACTCCAAACATTGCCATGGTGCAAACACCGAGCGGCCGTCGCTGCTCCGAGTGGCCTCGGCTACGCCCGGGAGATTTGACCATTGCGAAAAGCGAAAGGCCAGGGGCCCCGCCGGTAATGCAGACGGTAGCGCGAAGATGAGCAATAGAGATACCCTAAGCCTCACCGGGTCGCGCGAAGGAAGTCACGAACAGTCGGAGTGGTCAGCGAGCGTCCGCCTAAAATTCGAAACGAGAAGGAGAATCCCATGGTAAAAAAACAAGGCGATCCAACAACTGAAAGTGTCAGCGCCCAGCCGCGCCTCCATCAACGCGCTGGGGAGATACAGCCCTATGGAACGGTTAGCCCCGCGCTTCCGCTCGAACTGGAAGCGCCGGTGCGCCTGGAGATGACCGAGCAACTCAACCAGCTTCTTGCCGACACCATGACTCTTCGCGATCTGTACAAGAAATCTCACTGGCAGGTTGCTGGTCCAACCTTTTATCAACTTCATCTGCTTTACGACAAACATCACGGCGAACAGGATGAATTGGTTGATTCCATCGCCGAACGCATTCAGCTCCTCGGCGGCGTTAGCCTAGCCATGGCCGCAGATGTGGCCGAGACGACCCGGATCGAGCGACCGCCGCGCGGCCGCGAAGAAGTGCCCGTGCAGCTTTCGCGCTTGCTCGATGCTCACCAGGTCATCGTTCGTGAGGCCCGCACGTTTGCCCGACGGGCTTCCACGCTTGGCGATGACGGCACCAATGATTTGGTCGTTAGCGAGGTGCTGCGCACCAACGAGCTTCAGATGTGGTTCCTGAGTGAACACCTCGTCAACGTTCCGTTGGTGGAGGCGGCAAAAGCAGCGGCTAGCGGACGAGGAGTCTGACCCTAAGTGAGCGTGTCTGCGTAGTCACGCGAGGAAATGCGCGTGATATGCAAAGGATTGGCAACAAATGGTTTAGGTAAGCTAGCGCGATATATACTTGCACTTATACGGCACAATTAACTTATAATTACACGACATCAAATACTTGTACCTACTCGCTACAGCAAAATTGTGATTCCACCGTCTTTGTAAGCGCTTGATCTGTGCGGCCGATTTTTCAGAGAGCAAGCGTCCCGGAATCGGTAAAGTCTTGGGAAGTGCCGAGTGAGCTGTCTTGAGATGTGCGAGTTGGACACCCGGCCGTCCGGCGCCATGGGCCACAACCCTAGTTGCGATCTAAACCGGAAACTTCAGCATTACAACTGATCAGCGTATCTGGGTAAGTGATCTTTGCGTTCTTCCACTGACGCCGCGCGGCGCTTGAAAACCTTAGCTCCCAGCGCTCATTCTTGGAAATCGGAAATGGCAACTCGACCTCCAGAAGGCTGTTTTGAACGATTGCCTGATATAGCCGATGAAGCGTTTCTTCCGACTTCACTCTAGACTCGGCGTTCGCGCTTAGCGCGACATTCTTGCCGTACCATTGAGCTCCGGTCAAGATTTCTCCGCCGGATTTCTGAGCAATCTCGGCAAGTTCCTGCGGGCCGCTTACCTCCTCGGGAGCTTGCCTGCGAGCGCCAGGTTTCGGGTAAAGGAGCACCGCAAAAAGCCGCACGGAGGTTACTGCAAGTCGTTTATCCAATTCGCCTGCACTCTGACGGCTGGCGTTGTCTCCCCCGTCCGTCATGACATAAACCGCATCGGCGGAGCTCGGATGATCTAGCAGCTGAATCCCTTGGAAGATCGCGTCGCGAAGCGCTGTTCTGCCCTTGATTTGTGTCTTGACGTAGTGGCTATCCCCCGTAACCTGCTGTAGCTTTTCGCCAACCGCGGCATTTCCCTGGGCAAAGTCAATCATGTCATGAACCTCGTCGCCAAAAAACAACATGGCGATTCCGGCTCTTTCGCGATTCGCTTCAAAGAAATGCCAGGCAAGAGACAATTCCAGATTCCAGAGCGCTGGTTCGCCCTCGATGCTACCCATGCTGCCGCTGGTGTCCAGGATAAGCACGAGCCGACGCGGGCGCGGATCTGGCGCGAGGGAAACGATCTTTATCGGCTTTCCATGGAGCTTGGCTTCCAGGTCAGCAATCGAAACGTTCTGCAGCGGAAGATTTTGCGAATCACGAAAGGACACGGGCAGTTTGCGCGTGGTGCAAGGCGGATTCTGCGAGCAAACGGGCTGGATACATAAGAGCAGGGCGGAGAAACTGAGGAATGAAGTTCTTCGATTGCTGAAGTGCCGCATCCGAGGTCAACTAAATAGCACTGCCAACAGCCCCAATGCAAGCCAGACGATTCAAGGGAATGCTGTTGACGCCTGACGCACTAGAGAACTGCCCGAATCTCAGCACTGTTGTTTTCGGCAGCGCGAACCGATTCCCAAAGATTGAGGAGCGCTGACCGTCGAGCATAAGAGCGGGCAAATCCTGACGCCTCAGGTCAAAGCCCGATGCTGATTGAAGGTGTTTACCCGATACTCTGGTGGTTCGCAACGCCGCACGCTCGAAAGGTGGGGATCTTAGAAAGCAATCCGTCACAGGTACAGCAGAAGCAAAATGCTGTCAGGTTTCGGGCGGCGACCACGCAGTTGGACCTTGCCATCACCTTCTACCTAGTCGCTTCCGCTACCAAAGACCAGGACAGGTCGAATCGCGCTATCGCCAATGCCCAGAAAGCCTACGCTATCGCAGCCTCTTCTCTCGATTGCAACCTGAAGGCCGAGCAAAACGTTGAGATTGAGAAAAAGCTCCTCCTACTCAACGCTGTTCGATCCGGGTGTCCCCCCAACGTCTCTTCGTCCCTCAACGACCGCGGTCCTGCCTCCTAATTCGTGCGGGAACCCAAGCCCTGCCGACGGCTTAAGCGGGATGCGCGTCACGCCGGCGTTCCTAACGCACCTGAAGAAAACGCCAAAAAGTTTCAACGGCTAGGCAGGTGCCCGGCCGCGGTGATCTCGGCATCGACGCTCGGACTTGTTTAGTGTTGCCGCGTCTCGAGGGAATTGTCGAAACTCACTACGGCAGGAGCAGCCATCGCTCGGAGGCGATCAATGTCGAACTCCTTGTACAGGTCAAGGCAGAAGAGCTCCGGTGCATCTTGAAACCTGACCGGAGTCTCGAAGACATAATCCAGACTGGCCACGCCTTCGCGGACGCCCACATCGGAAAAAACGTCTGGCTGAAGCGCTGCCGCAATCAGCGCGATTGCTTCCGTGCGGATACCCGTGGATTCCAGGCGTACCTTCTGTGCGCCGGTACGTTTTCGAAGCCACTCAGCAATCGCAAGGAGTTGAGCCGCCTGAACTCCAACGGCACGCTGGCCTTCGCCATCCAGAATCTGCACATACGAAAATGGCTCGAGGTCCTTCCAGGCGTCGCCAAAGAAAGTGAGGTCAAGAGCCAAAACCTGCTCGTCACGATTCACGCGGCTGGACACGTCCGCCGCCGCAGCCTTGCGACCCTGGTCGTGTAGCACGAGGGTAACGTTAGCGTCTCGACGAGCATCGATTCCCTTCACCCAAACTCCGCTGGCGGCTAGACCGTTGTCCATCTCGAACAAATACGAAAGCGTCTCAAGCCCTTTCTTCTTGGTATTGGCCAGAGTCCAGACGCGCGCCAGGCGCTCCGGCTTGTATCGAACGACGGAATTTAACTTCTGTCGCTCCGAATTCGCCCAGGCAGGCTTCTCGGTGGAAGCTGACGGAATAGGTGAGCGCCTTGTTGCGCCGGCCATCTTGCGCGCCAAATCCAGAATGGTCAGATTGTCTTTCGGGAGCCCCACAACGAGTTCATCGTACGTTTTGATCTCCTGACCCGCGGGAATTTCCTTCTCAAGGATCGGCATGCCGAATTGCTGACTGAAGAAACGATAGGCGCGCTCGCGGTTATCGAGCTGATAGTTATGGGTGCCAGGGTCGCGGTTCTCGTACCACTCGAAGACATCCTCCTTGCCATAGAGCTTGAAAAAAGGCCGAATGCCGTCGTAAATCAAGGGCTTCACCAGCGGCGCACGAAAGCAGCAATCGTCTTCCGCATTGTGGATGAGCAGCGTGGGGCGCGGCGCCATCATCGCGGTCAGATGCGTGTAATCGACATTCGCGAGAAAATCGCTTCCGTTTTGTTCGAGGTCGCCCAAGTCGCCGTATTGCCTGGCTTCGACCTTAGTCGTGGTTGAGGAATAGCCCGCGACGGGCACCGCCACTTTTACGCGTTCGTCCAGGGCGCTTAGGAAAATCGTTTGCCACCCCCCGCCGGAAAGGCCGGTAACCCCGACGCGATTGCGGTCCACGCCCGGATGGTCGCAGAGGTAATCGAGCCCGCGCCGCATTTCCAGCAGAAAAATTCCGAGGGCATTGGCGCCGACCAAGTCCAGGTGCGCGCCGTACCAATGTTGGTTTCCTTCGGCCCGCAGCTCACCAAACGCAAACCATTCCAAGTTCAGCGCCACGATGCCGTGCTTGGCGAAATTGATACACCGCTTTTGCTTGTATTCGACGGCTTTCCCCGCCGGGCCGACGTGCCCATTCACATTTAGAATTGCGGGCACTTTACTCTGCAGCTTTTCCGGTTCGTAAAGAATCGCCACAGACTGAAAGCCCGGAACAATTTCATAGCGCAGTTTGCGAAGACGGTAGCCTTGATGAGTCTCAATAGTCCCGAGGTCCTCGAATCTTGACGGGGAGTTGACCCATTCGGGCGGCCAGCCGTGAAACACAACGTCTTGCAACAAGTGTCGGCGCAGGCGTTTGGACTCTTCCGTCCATTCTGCCGCGCTTGTCGCAACGGGCGGCAGAGCGACGTGACTCAGGATGAACGACTTCATCTGCAACAAAGCGGCGCTGGGCGCGAGTATTTCCTCTCCCAATACCTCCTGAAGGTCTCGAGGGGTGCTTTGTGCGACGGTTTCATGAGAAAACAGAAAGCAAGCGAGAAGCAAAAAACCAATCACGTGGATTCGATGTAGCAGGAACCGCATCAGCGCCTCCGGTTATGAGGACTGTGTAGGCGCCCAAGGCTCACAAAAAAGGCCCTTCTGTCTGGTCGAGGGCGCACTGGAACCGCGGTAGCATAGCGCGAAGCTTCTTCAGTGAACAGTTAAGGAGAGGTGCCTCCTCGCCCAACACGCGCTGCGGCCAGAGCTAGGCGGAGACGGCTTGAGCCTGGGCTTCCGCGCCGGCGGTCACGTGCGGAGGCAAGTAGCAAAGGCGATGGGGGCTGGCCAAACGAGCCCGCACCGGTCCCATCAGGATGCTTGAAAAGTCGCGCTGGATCCGGCGCATGCCCAGAAACTTCTTCGAGGTGCGCTTCAGCCAGCCGTTGCCGTAACAACCTTGGAAGCCCTGCTCCAGCAGCGACTCGAGAACGCCTGGGGCGCAGTGCGGATGGTTCCAGACTAGGTGCTTGGTGTCGAACTTCGACCAGTCCTTCTCAAAAATGCCGAAACGCGACTCGAGGTCCCGCCACATTTCCGTTTGCGGATGCGGCGTGACGATGGTGATTTGCGTTGTATCGAGTTCCAGCGATGCCAGCGTGCGCAAATCCTCCGCGATGGATTCCGGCGTCTCCGGCGGCAAGCCGATGATGTAGTAGCCCTGCGCGTACAAACCGGCCCGATTTAGCTTTTGCGCCAGCTCAAAGGCGGCCTGGGCTTTTTCGTTCTTGTGCATCTGTTTCAAGATGTCCTGATGAAAGCTTTCGATGCCGAATAGCGCGCCCTCGAGGCCGCATTTCTGCCACCTGTCGAAATTGCGAAGAAACAAATCCACCCGGGACTGCACCAACCAGCGTACCGAGTGGCGCGCAAGCAACTCGATAACCTCTTCCGAGTGCGAAGGCAGGTTGCCAAAATTTTCATCGAGGAGCAGCACGAAATGGATGCCGTGCTGCACGTAGAAATCGAGCACGCGATCGAGCGATCCCAGCGTGATTGGTTTTGGCTTAGGGGCGAAGACCGTGGTTTGGCAGAACGTGCAAGTAAAGCTGCAGCCGCGCGAGGTGAACAGCACCCCAATCGGAAGAGACCATCCCCCGGGGAGACGAAACTCCGTTATGAGTGGAGGATGCTGGATTTCATCAAGCGGTGTGCCCAGCCGCTCCGCGATGGCTTCTTCGCTATAGCTCGGGAAAATGCGGTCAAAATTCGCCTGGATGGAAGGCGTGAGAGCACCATAGTTGCCGGCCCACAGCTCGGGGACGCCGGCCCCGCGCGCTTCACCGGCCATTTCCAGAATATCGTTGGTTTCTTCGAGATAGAAAGAGAACCCGACGACATCCCAGCCGCGCTTCAAATGCTCGCGGTATTCAGCGCGCGAGGGGTACTCAAGAATCTCGATATCGGGAATGTTTTGGCGCAGGAAGCGCAAGCCAAAAGAAATTCGCCGGGGCATGCCAAAGCGCCAGCGGAAGCCGCGCGGGGCGTTCTCGCGGAAGTAGTCGTACAATCCCGTGTCTCGACAACGAGTCGTCAGCAGAATCCGAGCCATGCACCTCTCCTTGCAAAGAATTGTTCAGAGGGCCGGACCTGGGATTGCCAATAGACTCTAACACAGTCATTCGGAGTCGTACCGAACTGCCCGAGTAGAGTTCCAGCCGTGAGAACGTGGCGTCATTGTCGCGGCCGCCTGCGGAGCGGAAAACAAATCTCGGCATGCACAAGAAACCTCATCACTTCGGAGCCTGCCATCCGTCCTTCCTCAAATGACCTCAAATGACCTCCCGAACTTGATTGCGCCCGAGAGCGAGGCAGCAGCATCTAATCGGTAGGGGCGAGCTTTAGAACAAGGCGGGAAGCGTGCGTTCGACGTACAGGAGTTGGGCTTTTACGGTTCGGAAATGGGTTTTGCGAAGCTTAAGTTTGTGTGTCCCGCTCGGCGCTTTTTCCATTCCGCTACACTGTCAGCAAGCCCCGGTCGTTCCGGAACTCGGGACGGATTCAGCTACCTTTCAACGGAGCGTAAGCTCAACCGCCGGGCGGGGGGCATGGCAAACACCGGGAAACATCCACGGAAGCGTGGTCGATCAATCCGGAGCCAAAATCACCGGTGCGCACATCAAACTTACGCGGGAAGGCCAGTCCTCAAGCGAAGAGGCACAGTCCGACGAGGATGGACAGTTTTACTTTTTCAACATCGATCCTGGAGCCTTCCAGCTCACCATTGCCTCGGAAGGTCTGGCAAGCCGAACCCTGTCTGGCATTGTGAGGGCAGGAGAAACCTGCATTGTCCCGCAAGTCATGTTGTTTGTTGCCACGCAAGTGACGGAAGTGCGGGTCGGACTTCCCCTGGCCGAACTGGCTCAGCAGCAGGTCGCGGCCCAAGAAACGCAGCGTGTGTTCGGCTTCGTTCCCAATTTCTATGTTAGCTACGTCGCTGATGCCGTTCCACTCTCGCCGAGATTAAAATTCAGGCTGGCCTGGAAATCGGCTACCGACCCCATCACGCTTGCCGGCGTCGGGGCGCTAGCCGGGATTGACCAGGCGTCAAATCGCTGGGGTGAATATGGGCAAGGCTTGCAAGGATATGCAAAGCGCTACGGCGCGACCTACGCCGACGTCTTCGCGGCTACGTTTCTAGGAGGTGCGGTCCTGCCCTCGCTTCTGAAACAAGATCCGCGTTATTTCTACAAAGGAACGGGTAGCAAGCGATCGAGGCTTCTTTATGCGATATCCAACTCCGTCATCTGCAAGGGCGATAATGGACGATGGCAGCCGAATTACTCAAACGTCCTGGGAAGTTTCGGCGCCGCCGGACTCGCAAATCTTTACTATCCAGCGGCCGATCGCCGGGGAGCCGGTGCCGTGGTCTCAACCGCGATGATCAGGCTGGGTGAAACATCTCTCGCCGCCATCCTTCAAGAGTTCGTTTTCCCGAGGTTCTCACCGCATCATTCAGCACGCAGTAAGAGTCAGCCTTGAAGCGCCCCACGGCAGCCTCGACGTACCGATAGCGCTGGCAGGCAGATTCACGCGAGTCGACCGACCTACCGGCGGGACCTAGGAAAATCGGGGCGCCGAGGCCGTGCCCATAACGCAGAAATGCGCGGGTCCTGGGTTGGCACTCACGTGCTAAGGTACCGGTACGCCGATTCTTTCCATCTTCTGCTCGCGGCACGCATCTAAGCTTCGGCAAGAAAATTAAACTTTGACAGGCCTAGCTGAGTCTCCGGGGTACAGATGTTCACCTCCAGAGCGGAATCCATTGGGCCAATAACGACCGCTGTATCTCCGTGCAAACCGCCGCTGTGGCGAATGCCAGTGTTCCTAGCCTATTTCCAGTTCACCCATTCCCGTACCGCCCCAAATCCCATGAACCAGAACAACATTCAGGATGCCGGAGGACTCTATGGCGACGCAGTTCGTCCAGATTACCAACGATTCAGAAATCAGAAAGCGTTTGGAGGCAGAGCGCACACGACTGCGCAAAATCGCGGGTCTTGACCCGCCCGACCATTTCCACCGCCCGGTCGAGCGCGCCTTTACCAAGGACGAGCGCGGCCGGGTCACCATCCTATTTGGCGGGTTTACCTGGAAGCATGAAGACCTGATTCGCGCGGTCTTTCAAGGTTGCGGTTACCGTTGCGAGAAACTTCCGGTCCCGGACGTGCCTGCGTTTCAGATCGGGAAAGAATTCGGAAACAACGGGCAATGCAATCCCACCTATTTCACCGTCGGCAATCTGGTGCAGTACCTGCAGTTCCTCGAGAAAGAAGGACTATCGCGCCAGGAGATTCTGGACAACTACGTGTTCTTTACGGCGGGTTCGTGTGGCCCCTGTCGTTTCGGCATGTATGAGGCGGAATACCGCTTCGCCCTCCAGAACGCCGGCTTCGACGGGTTCCGAGTCCTGCTGTTCAAAGACAGCGATGGCATAAAAGCCGAGTCTGGAGAACCGGGGCTGAAGTTCACCGTCGATTTCGGCTTCGGAATGCTGAATGCCTTGCAGCTCGGGGACGTGATCAACGACCTCATCTACCAGATTCGCCCGTTTGAGGTAGCGAAGGGAGAGACCGACCGGGTCTTTCGCGAGACGGTGGACGGATTGTGCGAGGATCTCAAGAATCGCAAGTCATTTGAGATCGAAAAGCAAGCACCGGACTGGGCGAAACCCAAGTTCAAGAGCAACAAGATTCTACGCTACACCGTCAATGCGTTTGGGAAATGGCACGAGCATATGTGGGGTAAGGATTATCTCGATGCCTTGCAAACGGCCCGCAACCAATTGGACTCCATCGAAGTGGACCGCACTCGTGTCAAACCGGTGGTCAAAATCACCGGGGAATTCTGGGCCCAGCTCACCGAGGGCGACGGCAACTTCCACATGTTTGAATTCCTGGAGCGCGAGGGGGCCCAAGTTCTGGTTGAGCCGATCGCCACGTGGGCCGCTTACCTGATGTATCAGGCGAAGGCCAATGCCATCACCAAATGGCCGGTAAATCGTCCCCATGCCCGTGCCAAGTGGTACGCCCTGAATAAGCATTTTGCCAACTACCTGGGCCTGCGGAAGAAGCTTTGGGCCATCGGCGCCGGCGAGCGCATGTGGAATTTCTTCTACAATCGCACCATCAATCATCTCGGCGGGATTGCTCACCGACTTGTGCCACAGACGGAGCTCGCCGAACTGGCGCATCCCTTCTATAACCAGTTCGCCCGCGGAGGCGAGGGACATCTCGAGGTTGGAAAGAACGTTTATTACACCGTCCATAAGCGCTGCCACATGGTCCTGGCACTAAAGCCTTTCGGCTGTATGCCTTCGTCGCAGTCCGACGGCGTGCAATCTGCAGTCATCAACAAATTCAGGGACATGATCTTTCTGCCCATCGAGACTTCCGGCGAAGGCGAAGTCAACGCCCACAGCCGGGTACAGATGGCCCTGGGCGAAGCCAAGGTCAAGGCCAAGGCGGAATTCGAGCAATGCCTGAAAGCCACGGGCAAGAGCCTGGAGCACATCCGCAGCTATATTGACGAGCATCCCGAGCTGAAGCGGCCGTTCTATCACGTGCCCCACCGCGAAGGGGTCGCGGGCACTGCTGCGCAATTTATCCTCCACGTCAGCGATCGCATCAATCGAGACACGCGGTTCTGGAGGAGGGCGCGTGTCGCTGGCGTGGCGATCCCGGCGGCCTCCGGCGACTGAAAAACACCGCCGCTCGAGTTTCGCGCCAATTTTTTCCGGGGCGAGAAGAAGCTATGCACGACCACACGGGTTCACAGTTAGTTCAGATTGCTCCACTTCGGCCGCACGTGCCAGCGGTCTCTCACGCGCAAAAGCCGCATGACCACCTGACCAAGTTCCTGGTCGGACTTGACGTTGGGTCGACCACGGTCAAGGCGGTGGTCATGGATGCGGCTTCCGACCAGGTGCTGTGGCAGGATTACCAGCGCCACGAAACGAAGCAGCCTGAGAAAACTTTCGAGTTCTTGAAACGCATGGAAGCCGAGGTAGGCGTCAATCGGCGGAATACCCGCATGTTTATGACCGGCTCGGGTGGCGGCGGCATTGCCGACCAGGTCGGCGCCAAATTCGTGCAAGAGGTCACGGCTGTTTCCTTAGCCGTCGAAAAGCTCCATCCGGAGGTCTATTCCGTGATCGAGCTCGGCGGCCAGGATGCCAAAATCATCGTCTTCAAAGACGATGAGGAGACCGGGCGCAAGAAAAAGATCCCCTCCATGAATGACAAGTGCGCAGGCGGCACCGGCGCGGTCATTGACAAAATCAATGCCAAGCTGAAGATTCCTGCGGCGCAACTGGCGGAACAGAAATACCGCGGAATCAAGCTGCACAAGGTCGCCGGAAAGTGCGGCGTGTTTGCGGAAACCGACATCAACGGCCTGCAGAAAGTGGGGACGCCGCCCGATGAGCTGATGGCGTCGCTGTTTGAAGCCATCGTGCTGCAGAATCTCAGCGTGTTGACCCGGGGCCACACCCTGAAGCCGCATGTGCTGCTCCTCGGCGGCCCTAACAGCTTTATTCGCGGCATGCGCGAAGCCTGGCAGGCAAACATTCCACGCATGTGGCAGGAGCGCAAAGTCGCGATTCCCAGCGGCGCGAAGCCGGAAGATCTGATCAAGGTTCCGCAGAATGCGCAATATTTCGCGGCGCTGGGCGCCATCGAGTTTGGCCGCAACGAGGAAGACTGCGTCGGCTGCTACCGCGGCTACGACGAGCTGGTTCGCTACATCGAATTCGGCCGGCAGGAGGAAAAAGGTAAAGCGGGCAGCAAAGGTTTGATCCGTGATTCCGCCGAGCTCGACTCTTTCCGCGAAGCCTACCGCCCGAAGCCGTTCCAACCCGCGACTTTCCCGAAAGGCAGCACCATCGGCGGCTTCATCGGAATCGACGGCGGATCCACCTCAACAAAAGCGGTTCTTATGGACGAAAGGGGTGAAATACTCTGCAAGTCCTATCAGCTTTCCAACGGCAACCCGATTCAGGACACGATCGAGATGTTTGAGAATCTGCGCGGGCAGGTTGAAGCGCAGAGCGCCAAACTGGAAGTGCTTGGAGTCGCAACCACCGGCTATGCCAAGGACATTCTGAACGATGTGCTCAAGGCGGACGTCGCGCTGGTCGAAACCGTCGCGCACACCGAATCCGCCTTGAAATTTTACGAAGATCCCCATGTGATTGTGGATGTCGGCGGCCAGGACATCAAAATCATCATTCTGCACAACGGCCGCGTGAAGGACTTCAAGCTTAATACCCAGTGCTCCGCCGGAAACGGGTACTTCCTGCAGTCCACCGCCGAAGGTTTTGGATTCAACGTGAAAGAGTTCGCCGACCTGGCCTTCTCGGCGCAAGCCATGCCCGTCTTTGGTTACGGCTGCGCCGTGTTCATGCAGTCGGACATCGTGAACTTCCAGCGGCAGGGCTGGCAGGCGGAGGAAATTCTCGCCGGCTTAGCCGCGGTGCTGCCGAAGAATGTCTTCCTGTACGTTGCCAGCATTCCCAATCTCGCCGCGCTCGGCACGCGCTTTGTTTTGCAGGGTGGGACACAAAACAATCTGGCGGTGGTGAAGGCCGAAGTCGATTTTATCCGCACGAGTTTTCGTGCGGCCGGCAAGCAACCGGAAGTCATCGTGCACGAGCACTGCGGAGAATCAGGAGCCATCGGCGCGGCGCAGGAATCACTGCGCTTGTGGCGCAATGGCCGGCAAACCACGTTCATCGGCCTGGACGCGGTGCGCAAGATTGAATACCGCACCACCCGCAATGAAGCGACGCGTTGCTATTTCTGCAAGAACAACTGCTTGCGCACCTTCATCGATGTCCGAACCGGGCCGGTAGCCGACCTCGTACCGGTCGAGCGCGTCACCAAGGTCCCTCTCATGCAAGGCGAACAACGGCTCATCATCGCCACATGCGAAAAAGGAACCGTCGAAGACCTGAACGATATGAAAGACATCAAGGCCGGGCTCGACCAGATTCGCGAGCAGCATCCCAATTTTGTGGATATCGCCTCGAAAGAGGTCTTCCGCCCGACCAACGCGGAAAGTGTCGCCGACCCGATTCCCGACCGCGCATGGAGCAAATCCGACAAGCAGCGCATCGCCCTCATGCAGAATCGCGGCAGGATCCGCATCGGCATTCCTCGCGTCCTGAACATCTATACCTATGCGCCTCTGTTCAGCGCGTACTTCGAAAGTTTGGGGGTACAACCGGAGAATATCGTTTATTCCGACTACACCAGTTCGGAACTCTACCGCGCGGGCGCGAGCCGCGGGGCCATCGATCCTTGCTTCCCGGCAAAGATCGGAATCTCCCACGTTTACAACCTCATTCAGGAGAAGCACCGCAAAAAGCCCCTCGACGTCATCTTCTTTCCGATGTACGACGTTCTGCATTCGCCCCTGGTGAAAATTACCGGCGCGAATGCCTGCCCGACCGTGACGGCCACGCCGGAAACCGTGAAAGCCGCGTTCACCAAGGAAAATGACGTCTTCGCCGAAAACAATCTCAAGTACAGCAATCCCGTGCTCAACTTCTCGGATCGCAAGCTATTCGCCTACCAGATGCTCGGTGCCTGGCAGCCAATCCTCGGGCTTTCTCCGGAGGAAAACCATCGCGCCGTGGAATCTGGATTCGCGGCGTTGAGCGAATACGAGACTAGTATCCGCCAGCGTGCGCGGCAGGTGCTCGATCAGCTCGAACGCGAAGACCGCATTGGCATCGTCATGCTGGCCCGCCCCTATCACCACGATCCGGGACTCAATCACGAGATTCTCGATGAGTTCCAAAAACTTGGTTACCCCATCTTTTCGCAGAACACGCTTCCACTCGATAAGGACTTGCTCGAAAGGCTTTTCGGCCAAGAGGTCAGAGCCGGGGTGATCACGAGCCCGCTCGAAATCAATGATGCGTGGAAGAACTCTTACTCCTGCAGCACGAACCACAAGGTGTGGGCCGCCAAGTTCACGGCGCGGCATCCCAATCTCGTCGCCCTCGAGATTTCCAGTTTCAAGTGTGGGCACGATGCAACGATTTACGGCGTGATCGAGGGGATCATCGAACGCTCCGGGACGCCTTACTTCTGCTTTAAGGATCTTGACGAGAACAAGCCTTCCGGCTCCATCAAGATTCGCGTGGAAACCATCGACTATTTCCTGCGTCGTTATCGCGAAGAAGTCATCCGTAAGCGCAAGGCGGAGCAGAACATTGAGGCGCAGCTCGCCGCGCTCGAGGCGCAGTTGCGGCGCGAAAGCGGCCTGGCTCTGTCCGACGCGGCCGAAGCGCAAATCGCAGGGGAGGCGCGGGTGGCTGTCACCCAAGAAGTGGCCGCGGATTAATGCAGCAGAGTTTTGCTCGGGCTGCGTCAATGGCCTGCGGATTCGCATCTAAGCGTCGCCGCGCAGCGATATTTCTGCTGGGCTCCCGATTTGCGGTTGCCTCTGCTGGCAGACGCTCGGGCCTTAGACGAAAGGAGAAGACCTACCGTGGCTACTGTCCCTAGGTTCCGCATTGACGTCGACATTCACAACTTGCTCATGCACTCGGCGGCACCGGTCAAGGCTCCTGCCCCGAAAGGCATGAAACTGCCGGACCCGGTTTTCCCTCGCTTTCCGGAAAAGCTGTCGGACCCCGGGCCGGCCACTCCGCCCAAAAAGCGCGATTGGACCTTCCCAGAAGTCTATCGGATGATGCGCGGCTGGCTTTTCCCGTACATCCGCTCGCGGGTTTTGCCGGGCGACTTTCATCCGATCACCGCGTATCTATTCGTCGAGTACAAATGCAATCTGGATTGCTGGTATTGCTGGGCCTACAACAACCAGGTCAAGGGCATGACCGAAGACATGGCCCGCCGCTCGATTGATTGGTTGCACGACCACGGATGCCGAGTGCTGGCGCTGATGGGTGGCGAACCATTGTTGCGCCCAGACTTCGCGCACAAAGTCGTCTACTACGCAGCGAAAAAAGGGTTTTGGATTTACATCGGCACCAACGGGCGTCTGCTCCGCCCGGATGTGGCCGACCGCTTGGGAGATGCCGGAGTCGGCGTATTCAACTTCGCCTTGGATGCCTGGGACGAAAAGCCCAGCCTTCCCAAAGCCGTGGCCCCCGCGCGCAAACACCTCGAATATCTCATGAGGAAGCAGCACGTCTACGGTTACATGGTCTTTTTCAATACCAACATCTGCCGCAACAATACCCTGGACGTGCGCCAAATCACCGACTACGCCCACGACAACCATGTGGCCACCGACTACCACATCAACGAAACGCCCATGCTCGAACAAGACGAACATTTCAAGCACCTCAGCGACAACCCCACCTACATTCGCCCACAAGATTGGCCGGAAATCGATTCGCTGGTGGACTGGCTCATTGCCAAGAACAAGGCCGGATATCAGATGGTTAATTCCGTGCAGCGCCTCGAGGAGATCAAAGCCTTCATACGCATGGCGAGTGGCGACGATTTGAAGCGCATCGGCTGGAACGGCGACGGAACGGGAACCAACGGGGATATCGCCAGGCAGCTTGCCGGGATGCCCGGCTTTGTGCAGGACGCCAACGGCGAACTGCATTTTGCCGAATGGAACTGCCGGGCCGGACAGAACAACGTCATCATCCGCACCGACGGCACCGTGGCTCCCTGCTTCCCCATGTATGCCTCAACTTTCGACTGGGGAGACATTGATGGGCACCGATTTGAAGGTAAGCAGTTGACGCACATGAAAAAGACCTGTCAACAGCATTGCTTCTCCACCCTCAATCACAACCTCGCTTATTGCTACAACGACGCACGCGTAATCAAGTTTGTCTGGACGAACTTGGTAAAGAACCGCCTGAAGGGTGGAGCGAGAAGCTTCGAAGACTAGGGCGACGGCGCGCGAGCGCGCTTCACGGAGAGATCACGAAAATGCACATCCTTAGCGCGGCACGAGTATCCTTCCTGGGAGTTTTGCTGGTGGTGGGGATCAAAGCCTACGGATTCCCCGCAGAGGGACAATCCAATCAAAGCGCAGAACAGACAATAGCATCGGGGCCGCTTGAGCCCGCGAGGCCGTCATCGAGCGGAGAGCAGATTTTCGCTGATCTCGTGAGACACAATGAGATTCGCAATGCCGGATTGCAGGAATATTCCGCACTGCGAACCTATGCTGTAACCGATCTGAACGGCAAAGTTCGCGCGAAGGAAACGGTGCGGATGGACTATGTTGCCCCGGACAGAAAGACCTTCGTGACCCTTGCGGAGGAGGGTTCAAGCCTGGTTCGTCATCTGGTGCTCAACCGTTTAATGGAAACCGAAGCCTCCGCTGCCGCGGGACAGGACCGCCGCGATAGCTCGATCACTCCCGCGAACTACGCTTTTCGCTTGCTCGGCGAAGAAGATCTCGGCGCGCATCACTGTTTCGTTGTTGAAGCTCTTCCCCAGCGCCGAGACAAGTATCTCTTCGAAGGAAAGATATGGATTGAGAGCCAGGACTTCGCGGTCGTCCGAATTGCCGGACATCCGGCAAAGAATCCTTCCTTTTGGATCAAGCGAGCTGATTTCGTGCGTCAGTACGAAAAAATCGGCGACTTCTGGCTTCCCGCGCTGGATCAGACCTTCGTGGACGTGAGACTCTACGGCAAGAAAATTCTCAGCATCGAGCACCACATTGACCGCGTCAATGGCGTGACGCCTGCCGCCGCGGTCGTACAGCATGCACCTGCCTCAAGCATCTCTGAGAGTATGCCGTGAGTATTAATGGTTCTCGCTCAGTGAACGAGTGGCAATACCAACGTGATGCACGTGGATCTTGTGCTTTCGCGCCAGAGGCGAACCTTCGCCAGCAATCTCCTGCAGGTCTCGAATTCTATTGGCGGGAACCAGTGAAAAATAGTCCAGAGCGGTCGAGGACTTCGGGGGTCATTTGTGGCTCGCCGTAAACCGTATGCGGCAACAATGGCAAACCCACCAATGCAATGAACCTGGACAGGCTCACTAAGTAGACTGTCCAGTTCTTCTAGGAAGTTGGTCCAAGGAGGACCAAGGTTGGACATATCGCAGCGTCTCAGGCCGCAGATCACTCAAAAGGTTCCATTGCCGCGCTTGTTCTGATCTGTGCTTCCTAAGCCAACGACGCTCAGGCTCGTTGAGGTCTTTGCAGAAGGAATCTTCTTTTTCGAGTTTGCTTTCGGCAAGTGCTTGTTCAGGCCGCTGAAGAGAATCGTTTCTGCTTGCCAGTCTTGCGAGAGTTATGGCGAACCCCAGGCGGTTTTGCAGGTTTCTCATCCGAGCTTGCGGAACCAACCAGTCGAAATCCATGTCGGGATAGCGGGCAACAACCCATGGAAGTCCTTCGGCAAGGCGAGCTTCGACATTGCGTTGCTCTAAAGCGGACAGCAAGTACTCAGCCGGGTTCACCATCTTAACGCCGCTTCGACGAAGATGCGCGAAACCGGGATACCCGAGCGATGCGAGCTCGTAGGCCAGATAGTCTGAAGTCACGTTCTTAGGACCCTGCGAGACGGGGAGCGCGGTCGGCGAGAGGCCATACACGCGCATGAGGTTTCGAGCAAGGCGGCCGGAAGGTTTCCTACGCCCCTTTTCCAGCATAGAAAAATAGGCTTGCGTCACTCCTACAAGCGCAGCGGCTTGTTCTTGGGTATAGCCGCGTCTCGACCTAGCCTGTCTTAGCTGCTCCGAATTCATACGCATTTATAACAACTTTTTGTTATATAGTCAACGGTGTGGTTCTAGGCCTTCCCATCCATCTGGTTAGGTGCGGTTCGGTCACTCTAGCTATCGCCCAGCGATGACACCTGCTGGACGTTTCGAAGACCCCTGTAAGACGGCGCGTAAATCCACGGATTTTCAGTTGCGCGCTCGACTCGACGATGCGAAGCGGAAATTGGAGGAAAAGCCATGAGCAAGACGATGAGCGTTCGCATGGATCGCGACAACTACGACTTCCTTCACGAGTTCACGAAAGAGGAAGGGAGTGATCTGTCCAAAGCCCTTCGC
>DATAIH010000011.1:0-5674 GCA_036262755.1 Candidatus Acidiferrum sp. | reverse complement strand
GAAATGACCAGCATCGAAATCAGGAACTTGGTTCGCAGTTGAACTCTGGCCACGCTCGGTCTCTCCGTGTTCCAGGCGCTCCTAGAGAGCCTCATCCTTAGAGCACAAATTTATAACCTACGCCATGTACCGTGCGAAAATGCACCGGATTGGCCGAATTCTTTTCCAGCTTTTGTCTCAACTTCAAGACGTGGTTATCGATGGTCCGGGTCGAAGGATAATTCTGATATCCCAACACCTGCAGCAGTTCGTCCCGCGAAATGACTCGCCCCGCATTTTGCACGAAGAACTTGAGTATTTTGAATTCTTGCGCGGTGAGGGTGACGGGACAATCTTCTCGCGTGACCTCCATTTTCCCGAAGTCCACGGAGATGGCATCAAAAGTCAGCGCATCTGGGGCATGCGACGTGTGTGTGCGTCGAATGACGGCACGGACTCGAGCAAGGAGCTCCTTCGGGCTGAACGGCTTGGTCACGTAGTCGTCAGCTCCCAATTCCAACAGCAGGACTTTATCGGCAACGTCCGTTGTTGCACTCAGAACGACGATGGGCAACGCGGGGTTCTCGCGCTTGATTTCGCGGCAAACGTCTTTCCCCGACAAGGCAGGCAATCGAAGATCGAGAACAACCGCTGTCGGGGGTACCGCTCGGAAGGCCTCCAACGCCGACTTGCCGTCCGCCCTCAAGTCAACCTCGTATCCTTCTGGTTCAAACAGCCGCTTCAGACTCCTCTGAACAGCCAGATCATCTTCAACGATTAAGATCCTTTCCATTGGGAACCCGCCTCACCTTTTTGGCCGCCAACTTCCATGACGCCCTAGGAAGCCCTGCTTTCGGTCATGCCGCGAAACCGCTCAGCCTAAGCTATCAAAATCGAGCCGGGCAACAAATGGCTCCTAGGAACGCATCCACGCTTATCTTGTCAAATTTAGAAGACATCTCAGAGACAATTCCTTGACAAACGGGAGCCCCAAGAGCCCGCAGGCTCTCTCCATCGTCACCAAATACGAGATTTTGACCGCAAAATGACAACCTCCTGACAAAGCGCCCTCTTTCTTGGCTTAAGGTAGCTGCGAACTAACTCGCCGCGCATCCAAGCGTCACCTTAGGAGTCGGTTCAAAATTGCTTGTTAAGAGGGGTGCCCAATGGAAAAGCCAGGTCATACGTGCTCCCGTCGAGAGAGTGCGAATCGACGTACGTTTCTCAAAAAAGGGGTCGTCGCAGGCGCAGCGGCTGTAGGCGCTGGCCTGCTCGCAAGGCCCGCGCCTGCTTTTGCCCAGGAAGGTCCAGAGGAGAAGAGCGGAAGCCTAACTCCCGGAGATGCGGCCCTGCTCAGGTTCGCGGCCGCAGCGGAGATCCTTGAGACTGACTTCTGGGTGCAATACAACGAACTTGGGGGTGTCCCAAACACGAGCGAGGTTCCGGGCGGAAGCGGGAATCTAGCCTACACCGGGGCGCTCCAAGTACTAGACATGGACATGCCGCAGTACATCCATGACAACACCGATGATGAATTCACCCACCAGAACTTCCTGAATGCCTACCTCGTGTCGAAGGGAGCGGAGCCCGTGAGTCTCGAACGCTTTCGCACCCCCAACGTGCCGGGTAGCACGGCAACCGGATCCAGTGGGAAGCTGAGACTTACCAACCTTACGCAGCTAACCGTGGACACCAGTTGGTGGGGTCGGTACCGCACTGGCGACCACAACCCTGACTTGAGTCCCAGTTTCGTCTTCCCGCAAGCGGTCCCCGATTTGAGCAAAGGGCAGCACACGGCAATCCCCCGGACCAACGCCGACACGAGCGACCCCAACTTCCTTCAGGCCATTGCGAACACCGCGGGTTTCCACTTTGCGACCATCGAACAAGGGGGCACCAGCCTCTATCCCGCGATGGCGCAACGAGCAACACATCCTGAAGTCTTGCGAATCCTGATCAGCATCGGCCCGACCGAGACCATGCACTTCCAAACCTGGCAAGACAAGGCAGGCAACGCGCCCATGTTAACTGCCGTTGATCCGGTCACCGGCGTGTCGGTCAGCTTTCCCAATCTCACCTCTGCGGCCGAGGACTTGCAGGCCAACCTCATCATGCCGGAGCCCTGCCCCTTCATCAGTCCTAATTTGCCGCCATGCTCCGTGATTCGTCCGACAGAAACCAAAAATATTGCCAAGGGCGTGGTCAAGTTCCTGACGGACATGGGGCTCTTCATCGGGCAGTCGTCAGCATTCTTTGCCTTGTTGCAAGACCTCGCCGAAGACGCCGACGAGGCTCGTCGCGGCAGCTAGACAAGGCGGTTCCGGTTTTTCCTCACAATCTTTCGGCCTCGGTACAAGCGGCGCGGCGCATCCAAACCTGAGACGCTCTCCGGGGCCGAAAGATCCCCGTTATCTCAAAAGGGATGTCCTGTCTGCCGCGTATTGCGCTTGACCGGTTGACGCAACGAAATGCGGGCGTGAAGACGGCTTCCGAGCACCTCGTCTCATTTACGCGTGGCCCCGCTACTTCGTCTGCTCCTGAGGAGGCGATTTGAATTGCGGCTTCTTCATGATTCAGACGAAGGGGATCGCCAGCGGTAACAGGATCGCCACTACGCGGAAGCCGTCGAGATAGCTTAAGGTCGCGCCTCTTTGGAGCAAGTCAGGGTAGACATCTTTCTATTCTCTAGTGCCGCCAGTTTGTTCCCACTTCTCTTGGTTCCGAGCGTTTGGAAAGCGTTGCCCGGATGCTTCCCTGCACTCAGCAAGGGCCGGAAGGGCGGGGGGCGGAGCCGGGTTCCTGGGTGGGCATTGCTTGGGGAACAGGGACGGCGTACGGAGTGAGGCCGGCGAGACTGTTGGCGCATTCCGTGAGGACGCTGCTGATTGGCGGCGTGGTTAAAGGCAGGGTGGGGATGGAAGTGTCGGGCGCGTTGAGGTTGAGAGCGGTCGTGAGGTCGCCGACGGCGCCGCGCCGCCAAGCACTCAGGTTGGGCACTTCAGCGCCGAAGCGCGTTTCGAGGAAGCGTAGGACGGAAGTGTGATCGAAGGCGTCGGACGACACGAAGCCGCCGCGGGTGAAAGGCGAAATGAGAAGTGTCGGGACGCGAAAGCCCAGGCCGATGGGACCGGGAATGGCGGGATTGCCGATGACCGTGGGATCGGGAACGGCGGGGGCGGTGACGAATTCGCCGGGCGTACCCGGAGGAGCGGCAGGCGGAGGAACGTGATCGAAGAAGCCGCCGTTTTCGTCGAAGGTGAGCAGGAAAAGAGTTTTGGCCCACAACGCGGAATTCGCAAACAGTGCGTCGAGGATCAAGGCGAGAACGGTTTCGCCGAAGACGGACGGGGCGGGCGGGTGATCGGAAGTTACGACAGAACCGACGAGCCAGGAAACTTGAGGCAGATTCCCGGAGGCGACGTCGGCGAGGAAATCGGTGGGAAACTGTGGGCCGAAGGCGTTTTGATGGAGGACGGAGGCGGGGTCCTGAAAATTCTTGAAATAGGAGAGGACGTTGTCAGAAAGAATGCCGTTGGCGATGGTCTGGTCGGGAGTGGAGTAAACCTTCCACGAAATGCCGCGGGCCTGGAGCTGCTCGGGCATGGTCGTGTAGGTGAGGCGGCCGTAAAAGGCGCTGCGATTGGTGACGAGACTCTGCAGGAGGGGGCCGCCGTTGACGCCGGCCGGATCAACAGAAGCAGCCACGGAGTAGAGGCGATTGGGATCGGTAGGGCCGAGGACGGAGCAGAAATAGTTGTCACAGATGGTGAAGGCGTCGGCGAGGGCGTAGTAGAACGGAAGATCGGCGCGAGTGTAATAGCCCATGGAGAGCACGGCGTCGTTCGCGTCGATGGGAATGCGCGAAGTGACAAAACCGTCCATTGCGCCGTTGTCCCAGCTCTGGTGTTGCGGAACCCAATCATGAGAAATGTCGTGAGTGCAGGCGGCGTTGGTTGTGGAAGTGTCGAGATGGAAAGGAAGAAGTGATCCGACGGGAGCGATGGCGGTGTTGGAAGGATCGGGTTGCTCGAAGGCGGAGCTTTTGTCAGAGAAGCCGCGCACGCCGCGGTAGCTGCCGAAGTAGTGGTCGAAGGAACGATTTTCCTGAATGAAGATGATGACGTGCTCGATATCGGAGAGTTTGGAACAGGAGGTAGGGCCTGGAGGAGGCGAGGGCATAGGGACGGAGCCTGCGCCGCAGCCGTGGAGAGCAAGCGCGGCCAGTTCGGCAGCGGCGGCGGTAGTTCCGAGTTTGAGCAGCTCGCGACGGTTCATGGACGCGCTTGTAGGGCTTGGTAGATAGGATGCATCGAAGGGAAGAAGCGTGGCAACCGCGCCCTGCTGAGGCAACTCCCGGACCGGTTTTGCGCTCGAGCCGTTCCGGTTGTCGGAACGGCCCGAACAATGCGATCGCGCCGCGAGTATCCGCTCTCGCAGTACATTAGCAAAGGCTTGGCGTTACGAGTTCGAGTCCTTGATGTCCTGCTTGGCCTCCTGGTTGGCCTTCTTGGACTCGGACTTGGAATCAGCGTTAGGATCCAGCGCTTGAATCGCTCCGCCGAGGCTCATTCCTTTGGTGCTCGTGGCTGTGCCTTTGGGGCAAGTACCTGAGCCAATCGGTTTGAGGGTCATGTCGCAGACCAGAGAATTGATGTCGATTCCGAGGTTATGCGATACGTGGATCGCGGCCACGCAAGGCCCAAGGTGCGTGAAGTTCGCACAGACTTCCTGTGGCTTGACGCCGGTGGGGAGCAACCCCTGAAGGTTCCCCGCTAGCTTCGAGTTAGGGTTAAGCGCCCCTGCGCTGAGCGCCCCACTTCCTTCATTTTCGGACCCGGAGTGCGTCGAGCCGGAGCTGTGAGTCCCGCCCATGCTTCCGGTTCCGCCGGGCGAGGCCGGACGGCCGTGCTGCGCTAAGGCTGGAGTGGTCGCGATCGAGAAGGCGGCAACTGCGGAAATAGCAATCAGAATCGAGCGTTTCATGTTCCCTCCCTGCGATTCAGGGTTTGCGTCTGCAGGGGTGAAAGGCAAGCCTTGGGCCACCACAGCGTTTTAATAAGTGGCTTATTTTTAATGAAGTACAAGCATTGGCCGGCTGGGGACCTGAGTCGGGTCAACACACCGCTCAGTGGGTCGAACACAGGTCAAGGGTGCTGACTCTTTTTGTAAAGGCGAGTCCACAAGTGGCAACTCCGCCACATAAATGCGGGCGGCTTTGCGTACTTTGTAGCCTTACGTTGGCAGATTCGAGTCTTGGGCTGGTAGCCTCGTCGAACCAGTTTCACGCGAACCCAGTCCAGGTTCACCGACGGGCGTTACCGTGAGGGGCGTAGCACTTTCCGCTGCCGCTTGAAAACGGCAGTCCCCTGTGCTCTTTCATTATGGGAAAGGGCCCGCCGCGGTTCGCTGCGATCAGGCTCGACTCCAATCAAGGCTTCCCTCTGGAGCGCGTCATCTGACTGCCCTTGTTTGCTGAAGATCCTTGATCGGCTTTTTTGTCGCTTTGCGAATGCAGCTCCCCAGTTGATCGCGGGTCTTCTGGCACACTATCCATTCCCACTCGTGTTGATGACCCTGCATGGACCAGGACCGATCTGTGGGAATAGCGCCCCGTCACCTCGACCACGCCTTGAGAGACATCAACTTCTGTCTCCCGTTGGCGATTAACCTGTACTTCAAATTGCGTGCCGCGAAC
>DATAIH010000010.1:0-27384 GCA_036262755.1 Candidatus Acidiferrum sp. | reverse complement strand
AGATTGCCGCTTTCTTCGGCCCTTTCGGCTTCAGACTCCAAAAAGTCCTTCGACGGTCTGTCCATTAGCAAGGTTGGGTGCTCTAGTGATCTTCTACGTCGCTCAAGTGTTCTACGCAACTGCCACCCGCTACAGTTTCCGCTACAGTCGCACCTGGCGGCAAAAGGCTAACCCTGCGCTAAGTTTTTTAGGAATATTGGAGGCGCGGGTGGGATTCGAACCCACGAATGGAGGTTTTGCAGACCTCTCCCTTGGGCCGCTTGGGTACCGCGCCAAAACTGTAATTATAACAAAACTCGAGAATCCTCTCGGACGCCTATGACTGGTTGCGTCGGACGAAAATTCCTACTTTTTCTCAGTCATTGCGGGAACCTTCGCCTCCCGCAAAAACCTCGCTGATTCTTCCGGGGGGGTCGGATTAATGTAAAACCCCGTTCCCCATTCGAATCCCGCCACCTTCGTCAGTTTGGGAATAATCTCGATGTGCCAGTGATAGTGATCGTTTATTTCTTCTCCGATCGGCGACGTATGAATCATGAAGTTATACGCCGGTCGGTCCAGCACTTCGTCGAGCCTCATCAACGTATCCTTGAGCATCCTTGCCAGGCTGGCGTAAATCGAACTCTGGTTGTTCTCGTACGACGAACTGTGCAGTTTCGGCAGCAGCCACATTTCAAAGGGAAACCGGGGCGCATACGGGGCAAACGCGACGAACTGCTCGTTTTCGTTGATCATGCGCTCACCCGTGTCCCGTTCCTGCCGGATGATGTCGCAGAAAATGCATCTTTCTTTTTCGTCGTAATAATGCCAGCAGTTGTCCACTTCCTCGCGCACGCGACGCGGCACGATCGGGAGCGCGATCAGTTGCGAATGCGGGTGTTCCACCGTCGCTCCGGCCGCTTCTCCATGGTTCTTGAAAATCAAGATGTAGCGAAAGCGCTTGTCATTCTTGAGGTCCAGCATCCGGTCCCGATATCCCCACAACACATCTTCCACCGCGCGCTCAGCGAGCGTCGCCAGCGTTGCTGTGTGATCCGGCGATTCGATGACCACTTCATGCGCGCCGATTCCGTTCATCTTGTCGAACAGCCCTTCGCCCTCGCGGTCGAGATCCCCCTCGATGCCCAGCGCAGGAAATTTGTTCGGCACTACGCGCAGCTTCCACCCAGAGGTGTTCGCTCCGCCGCCGTTTCGCCCATACACCAGCACTTCGGGCGGCGTCTTAGATTCATTTCCCGCGCAAAACGGACAATTCCTCGGCTCTTTCGCGATTACGCTTTCGCGGAGAAAATCATTCGGGCGCTTTCCGCGCTCCGTCGAGATAATCACCCACCGACCCGTGATGGGGTCTTTCCGCAACTCCGGCAACTTTCTCTCCTCCTCAATAATTTGATTCTGGGTTATCCCTGGAGGTGACTGCGCAAAACACTTCTACCCACTTCGCCTGAACCCCCTGGCATTCCGCATTATCATCTCATGCCCAGGCGCTTTTCCGCACGGTTGTTCTCACCATCGTAACTGTTTATGACGAATGTCCAATGAACGCAGGGGAAAAAGAGCGCCGTTACAAACGTTCACTGACGTTGGAACGTGTATTCGCCAGAGGGCGTCCGCTCCTTCAAAGCCTTCACCTGACCGTTCTCGAGGACAAACTCGTAGATGTCATCGGCGAAGAGTGGCGTTCGGAATTGGACTCTCTTAACGTGGATCAGCCTTTGCGGAGGCGCGCCAGGGAACGCAATCGAAAGCCCCGTTCCAGGTTGATAACGCACTTCAAATTTTACTTTGCTCGGCGTCAAGTATACGCCCGCAAGTTTTTCCAAAAGACTCGCGTCGAGAGCTTCGGGCTTGCGGGTGAAAACCACTTCGGCCTGGTCCAGCGAAATCACCGCGCTATCAATGTCCCCCTGAGGATTGGTCCTGAAATTCACGGAAAACTTTCCGTATTGCTCGTCGTCCGGGGTATCAAAGCGGTCGTAATGGAAATGGTTCATCGGAAAATGGAACTCGTGAAAACCGAACTGCAATTGCTCCCCTTGCAGTCCGATTTTCAGAATGCCGTAGGCAGGGTTCTCGTACTCGCCAGCGTAGTCACCGAGCACGTGCGATGGTTTCGTGTTTGGCACGCGGTCTCCGCCGGCCTTTGCGCGCGCTTCCGTCGCAGCTCTTTTGTTGGCCTGCCGCTGTTGGAGTTGCCGCTGGCTCCATGGCGTTTGGTCCATGCCCAACAGGCGCTCGTACACGTTATAGCTGATGATGTTGTATAGCGGCGCGCTGTGATCGCTGATCACCAACACGATCACGCCGATCTTGTCGTTGGGCATGAATGAGACCTGCGAGTGGAATCCCGGCAGGTCACCGCCATGGTAGGTAAGAAGTTTGCTGCGATAAGAAGCCGTCCACCGCCCCATCCCATAAGCTGAATTGATCAACTCCCAATAACCCAGGGCCTCCCCGCCCGCATTCGGCAAAGCGATGGCGGGTTGCAGCGTGGCCTTGAGCACGCTCGCCGGTAGCACCTGTTTACCGTTGTATCTTCCCTCGTTCATCAACGCAATCAGCCAGTGCGATAGTTCGTCAATATTGGAGATGATCGCCCCCGCCGGAGCCACTCCCTCGGTGTCTTCGTAGTAAGGAATTTTGTACAACTCGAAGGAATCACGCTTCTCTCGGAACGGCACGCCGTAGTCCGGCTGCTTGAGCATGTCCGCAATCGTGTAGCACGTCGTGCTCATGTCGAGCGGAGTGAGAATCCTCTCGTGGACGAAGTCTTCCCACTTCTTACCGGACTTGATTTCGATGATCTGGCCCACGGCCGCGAACATAAGATTGTTGTAGAGAAACGTCTCCCGCATCGGCTCCTGCGGCTCCAGGTACTTCACGCGTTCGAACAGTTCCTTGCGTGTGAATGGCGACTTGAACCAGATCAAATCGTGGCGCGTCACGCCCGTGCGGTGCGACAGCATGTCGCGTAAGGTCACATTGTTGTTGAGCTCGTCGTTGTAAAACTGAATTTCCGGCACCGACGCGCGTATCGGCTTGTCCCAGGTCAGTTTTCCTTCTTCCACAAGCATTCCTGCCGCTACCGCGGTGAACAGTTTCGAATTCGACGCAATCGGCTGCATCGTCTTTGACGTGAATGGCAGCTTCTTCTCGTAATCGCGATAGCCGTAGCCCTTGGCGAACACCAGCTTGTCCCCGACAACAATTCCTACGCCGACACCAGGCGTGTTCCAATCCTTTAGCGTCTGCTCTATGTAAGCGTCAAAGCCCTGCAGCTTCTTCGCAACATCCGCATCTTGAGCTCGCGCGCCAACGCCCAGAGCGAGCAACGCAAAGGCAAACAGGCTCGTGCGAATAAAATGCGCAAAGCACTTGAGACGAAACTTGCTTTCAGGAATCATGAGGACACGCCCTGCGGTTCCCATTTCGACACCCCTCGAGTGATTTCGCCTCAGCATTCTATAGCCTCATTCCGAATTGGCAAGGAGTTCGGTTATCGGCGGCAGATGAAGACCAAACTGCTTTTCGTCACGGTAGGGTCCGCCTCGGCGTCGCCTTAGTCCTGCCTCGCAAAGTCCAAGCCGAAGGCATCTTTTTGAAGGCGTACCGCGGGCGGCTGCGTGCGCCGATTGTCAAAGGCCAAGCGTCGAAGCGCATCGGAGATTGCAGCAACATATCGTTCAGGGCATCGAGCAAGAGCGTCAGGAGGATTATCCGGATCTGACCATACGGGGGCCGGGTGGAAACTTGTCAGGCGGAAAAGAAGAGTCGCTTTCAAAACAGACGCGTCGCTCACTCGGCGTGAGCGACGCGTGTGCTCAATACGACCGTCTCCCGCTCCGGTGCGTCCCGATCACCACGGCTTTAAGTCTTGCGAAAAGGGCCAGCAACGAAGTGGTTTATGTACGTGCAAGGCTGCGACGCTATAGCGTTTTTTCTGTTTCGCGGAAGCATTCTTCGAGCGTGCGAATGGCAAAGTCGGCCTGCTCTTCGTCAATCAGAAGCGGCGGTGACATGCGGATGGTGTTCTCGCCGGCGCTAAGGGTCAGCAATCCTTTGTGAAACGCCTTGCTGACGACTGCGTCGCGCAAATCTGCTGCCTTCTCCTTGGTTTTCTGATCGCGCACAATTTCGACGCCGATCATCAGGCCTTTGCCGCGCACATCGCCGACGAGGTTGAAGCGCTTCGGCCAATCGTGGATTTGGCCGAAGATGTAATCGCCCATCTTGCGCGCGTTGTCCAAGTAGCCGTGTTCGATGAGATCGAGAGTCGCCATCGCCGACGCGATGCACACGGGATTGCCGCCATAGGTTGTGCCGTGGGACCCCTTTTTCCAGGTCATCACGCTGTCCTTGGCGACAAAGGCGCTGAGCGGCATTCCACTGGCGATGCCCTTGGCGACACAAACGATGTCCGGCTCGATTCCCGCATGTTCGTAGGCCCACCACTTTCCGGTGCGGCCAACTCCCGATTGCACTTCGTCTACAATCAGGAGGATGCCATGGCGATTGCAGATGCGCTGCAATTCCTGGAGGAAAAACGCCGGGGCGGGAATGAAGCCGCCTTCTCCCTGAATCGGTTCGATAACGATGGCCGCGATTTCCTCCGGGGCGAACAACCGTTTGAACATTTGCTGTTCGAGCAGTTCCAGAATCTCAGTACCACAGGTTTCCGCAGTGTGGCCGTGCGGGCAACGGTAGGCGTAGGGAAAGGGAATATGCTCGACGCCGCCAAGCAGCGTGCCGAAATTCCTGCGCTGCGTGTTTTTTGAGGCCGTCAACGAGAGCGAACCGAGCGTTCGCCCGTGGAAGCAGCCGTAAAACGCGATGAGCTTGTCGCGCTTTGTTGCGTAGCGCGCGAGCTTGATCGCGCCTTCCACCGCTTCGGTGCCAGAATTTCCGAAGAACACTTTCTTCGCTTCTCTTCCCGGCATTGTCGCCACAAGCTTCTCCGCGAGTTGCGGCAGGTGATGGTGGTAGAAATCGGTGCCGGAAATGTGAATCAGTTCCGCCGCCTGTTTCTGGATCGCATCGACAACTTTTGGGTGGCAGTGCCCCGTAGAGCACACGGCAATGCCCGCGGCAAAATCCAGGAATGAGTTTCCATCCACGTCTTCGACCATGGCGCCGTGGCCTTTCTTGGCCACTAGCGCGTATTCGCGGGTGAGCGACGGCGACATGAACTTGGCGTCGGCAGCGATGACTTGTTGCGCTTTCGGACCGGGCAGTGCCGTGATGAGGCGAGGTGTTTTCGCTTCCAAAGTCGTTGGCATTTCTTCCTCCAAGAAGAAAATCGGGTTGGAGTGAATCAAAACCGCAAGGAGAAGACAGCAGGCGTGAAAAACTGTGGGTTGGTTTCGGAAGATCCCGGAAACCGCCTGCCAAGAACTAAGCTAAGTCAACGCCGAAGAGGTTTGGCCGCGCAGCGGCCGGCGGGAAGCAACCCGGGCGGAACGGTAGTTGAGTTTTGAAAGGCAAGGTCACTTGCGTTTCCAGCGGACGCTGCCGTCCTTTGCGTCTTCCAAAATTATACCACGATTTGCAAGTTCTTTGCGGATGCGGTCGGCGGTTGCAAAGTCTCGTATCTTCTTGGCGGCATTGCGTTTGGCGATGAGTTTGTCGATTTCCGTGTCGCTCAGCGCGGCTTCGGCGCTGCCATAGCCGAGCGTTTGGAGCTTTTGCGTATCGTTGTCTTCGAGAACCGCGAACACGGCGTCGAATGTGGCCAAGAATTGCTGCGTTGCGTCGACGTCGCCCTGGCGGAATTCGCCCTTGTCCATGACGGTATTGGCATCGCGCACGAGATCAAAGACGGCGGCCAAGGCACGCGCGGTGTTGAGGTTGTCGGAAAGGCCGGCGTCGAATTCCTCGTGAGCCTTGGAGATGCGTTCGATCATGCCTTTCTGTTTTCCTGCCGGGAAGTTTCCTTGCTGCAAGCGATTGGCGAAATTGCGAAGCCGCTCAACGGAGTTCGTGGCCTGCGTCAATCCGTCGAACGTGAAATTGAGCTGCTTGTGGTATGGCACGCTGGCCAAAGCAAAGCGCAGCGCGGAAGGTCTGTGGCCTCTTGCGAAAAGATCGCGCAGCGTAAGGAAGTTGCCGAGCGATTTGGACATTTTCTCGCCTTCGACAAGCAGATGCTCGGCGTGGAGCCAGTAGCGCGCGAAAGGCTTGCCCGTGGCGGCTTCGCTCTGGGCAATTTCGTTTTCGTGATGCGGAAAGGCGAGGTCGATGCCGCCGGCGTGAATGTCAAGCGTTTCGCCCAGATATTTCATGGCCATGGCGGAGCATTCGATGTGCCAGCCCGGGCGGCCGGTGCCGATGGCAGTTTCCCAGAAATGCTCGCCCGGTTTCGGCGCTTTCCACAGTGCAAAATCCCGCGCACTTTCCTTTTCGTATCGGTCATTGTCGACGCGCGCTCCGGGCTGAATGCCGGTGAGGTCGATTTTTGAGAGTTTCCCATAGTTTGGAAACTTGGCGATGCGATAGTAGATGGAACCTTCGCTGGCATACGTGAAGCTTTTCTCTTGGAGCCTCTGAATGAGCCGAACCATGTCGTCGATGTGGTCGGTGGCGCGAATCCAGTGTTCGGGAGCTTCGATGCTGAGCGCTTGGCAATCGTCGAAGAAAGCCTGCGCGAACTTTTCTGTGTACTCCCGAATGTTTTTTCCTGCTGCGGCGGCGTTGGCGATGATGCGGTCGTCCACGTCGGTGAGATTCATGACGTGTTTGAGCTGGAAGCCGCGCAGCTTGAGGAAGCGCCTGAGAATGTCCTGGAAGACGAAGGTGCGGTAGTTGCCGATGTGTGCGTAGTCGTAGACCGTGGGACCGCAGGTGTACAGGCGCACTTCGCCCGGCGTTTGCGGCACGAAGGGTTCGAGTTTTCCGGAAAGAGTGTTGTGAAGTTGGATTTCGGCCATCGGCGCGCGGTGTTCTTTCCTGACGATTGACGAAGCCTTGGATTGTATCCGAGGGGTTTGACGTGGAGCAATGCAGAAGCGGGCCAAAAAGATGGCAAGTGACCCCAACAAGGTGGGGCCCCCGGTCGGGGCCGAAGACAGCGGCTCGCCCGAGATCGCGAAGAACCAGGGTAGGTCTGAACAGCTTTCATAAACAGTTTAAAATAAAGGACTTATAGCACACATCAAAGGGAAGAGCGCAGGCGATCCGAAAACGCAAGCTGAAAGGCACTGCGTCTGGGAACTTTGCGTTTGGCCGGTGCGTAGTGACTCTCGAGCGGCGGTGCCGGAGCGTTCGTGTTTCCAAGGGGATTGCAAGGCATGGCCTCAGGGGCTAAAGCCCGGTGTTTCTAGAGCTACGGAACGCCAGGAGCCAAGGGCTCCGACATCGTACGAGTCTGAGTTTCCCAGATGGCATGGCTGAAGTGAGGGAGCGCAAAGCATGGATACCTTCTTCCTTGACCTGAAATACGGCATTCGTTCGTTGTGGCGCGACAAAGGGTTTGCCCTCACCGTGCTGCTCACCTTTGCGGTCTGCATCGCCGCCAACGCCGCTCTTTTCGCCATCGTCAACTCGGTCATTTTGCGTCCGTTACCGGTGGCGGACGCCAACGCCATCCTGCTTATGTCCAATGATTACCCGAATGCCGGAGTCACGGGCGGCAATAAACAGCGCCTCCGGCGACTATTACGACCGGCTCAGGGAAATGACGGTGTTTGAGAGCCAGGCTCTCTTCCGTCCACGCAATCAAACCGTGGAGCTGAATGGTTCGCCGCAACAGATTCGCGGGATGCTGGTGACGCCTTCCTGGTTCCACCTGTTGCGTGTTTCGCCCGTGCTAGGGCGGGCGTTCACGGAGGAGGAAGGCGAGGTCGGGCGCGATCAGGAAGTGATCCTCAGCCACGGGCTTTGGGAGCAGTTGTACGCCGCAGACAAGTCGGTTCTCGGCCGCACACTGCGGATCAGCGGGCGGCCCTTTACCATCGTCGGCGTGATGCCGCCCAACTTCAATTTTATAGAGCCGGAGATTCGCCTGTGGATGCCGCTGGCGTTCACGGCCGAAGAAAAGACCGTTCATCACAGCAATAATTGGCACCACATTGGACGCTTGAAACCCGGCGCGACACTGGAGCAGGCCCAGGCGCAGGTTAATGGGCTAAACCAGGAAAACCTGGAGCGCTTTCCGGAGACGAAAGAAGTCCTGATCAACGCCGGGTTCCACACCACCGTGAAGCCTCTTCAAGACCTGCTGATCGCCGGGGTGAAAGGGACTCTTTATTTGCTATGGGGCGGCGCCTTTTTGGTTCTGCTGATTGGCGGACTTAACATCGCCAACCTCGCGCTTGCCCGGCTGGCCATGAGGCGGAAGCAGATCGCCACGAGGATCGCGCTGGGCGCGGGCCGCGCACAACTGGTGCGCCAGTTGCTTCTGGAAAATCTAGGGCTGGCTTTGCTCGGAGGCCTGGGCGGGATTGCCCTGGGCGCGGGCGTGCTGCGAGCGCTGAACGCCATCGGGCTGGAGAAATTCCCGCGAGCCGGGGAAGTTCATATGGATGGCACCGCGGTCCTCCTTTCCCTAGGGCTGTCCCTGGGCGCCGGGCTCTTTGTCGGGCTGTTTCCCCTCGCCGGGATCTCTAAGATCGGCATCAGCGACGCGCTGCACGAGGAAAGCCGTACGGGTACCGGCGGGAAAAAATCCCGCCGCGTGCGTCAACTGCTGGTCACTGCGCAAGTTGGATTTGCCTTCACACTGCTCATGGGCGCGGGACTGCTTCTTGCAAGTTTCCGCCTGCTTTTGCACGTTGATCCGGGATTTAATCCTAACGGCGTAGTCTCCGCATCGATCGCCTTGCCGCGCGCCAGATACTCCAATCCGGAGGCATTACGCGACTTCATGAACCGCGCCCTTCCGACCATTCGTGCTATCCCTGGAGTTTCCTATGCAGGAGCTACGGAAACGATTCCCCTTGGCGACAATCACAATGATAGCGTGATTCTTGCCGAAGGCTACCAGATGAAGCCGGGCGAATCCCTGATCTCTCCTCTGAACATCACCGTGACTCCCGGCTACTTCGAGGCTCTGGGGATTTCGATGGCTCGCGGACGCAGTTTCAATGACCGCGACAATGAAACCGCCCCCCGCGCGATCATTGTGGACGAGCGCTTGGCGCGCCATTTTTGGCCGAACAGCGATCCGATCGGCCGGCGAATGTATTTTCCCGGCGACGGGAAGGATTTGCTGAAAGTCGACGAACATACCGTCTGGTTTACGGTTGTCGGCGTGGCGCGCACGCTGCGCTACGAAAACCTGGACGATTCCGGCGCAACCGTAGGAGCGTACTATTTTTGCAACGCGCAGCAGCCCGCCAGCACATTCACGTTTGCCCTCAAAACTGCGGGCGATCCAGCCTCCGCGGTCCGCGCCCTGCGCACTGAAATTTCGCGTGTCGATCCGGATCTGGCGCTTTTCGACATCCATTCCATGCCGGAGCGCGTTGATCTTTCCTTATCTTCACGCCGCACGTCCATGCTTCTGGCCAATGCCTTCGGGGGAGTCGCCTTGTTTCTGGCGTCGCTCGGTATTTATGGCGTGCTGGCGTATGTGGTTGCGCAGCGGACGCGCGAAATCGGTATTCGCATGGCGCTCGGCAGCACGCAAACGGGCATTCTCAGGCTGGTTTTAAGGGAAGGATTCAAGCTCGTTGCCGCGGGATTTGTTCTGGGGATTGCCGGCGCGGCTTCTTTGCAAAAAGCAGTGGCCAGCCAAATCTATGGGACTCGGCCATTCGATCCGCTGGTGTTGGCCGGAGTTATGGCCTTGCTGGGCGGCATCGCGCTGGTTGCCTGCGCTGCCCCGGCGCGCCGTGCCATGGGCGTGGATCCCGTGGTGGTATTGCGAAACGAATGAGCTGAGAGGTACCGGAGAGGGGCGACCGGGGCTTCCTTGAAGACAGCGGGAGGTTACGAAACGGCCACAAGACGTAGCGTAGGGCTAGACACGCGAAAAACATCGTGTTAAGGTTTGTCGCCGTACCGCCATCCTTGCGCCAGGCGGCTGGGCTCTGAACAAGAACCTGCCAACGTTTTCAAGGCGGCCGTTTACGCGGCCCGCTTTCCGGGCGGTCCCGGTGTGTGGGACTGATCTGACGCGCGAAAGACCCTCCCTCGAGGAACACAAAGCCGTCTCTTATTGCGGGCTGATTTCTTGAATTTGATTGCAGCGGGAATGCGCAGCAGCGCTGCGCCCCTATAAAATAAAAAGAGGCAGGGACGACGTCGCACGCGACGAGCAACTCCGAATGGGGCGCGGGGTTCAAAAATAGGATACCGCGATGAGCAGCAAGATGAAAGGCGAGATGCGAGAAAAAAGGGGACACCTTGCTTAAGCTGCGAAAAGTCGAAATCGTCGGCTTTAAGTCGTTTTGCGAACGCACGGTGGTGACGTTCAGCGGCTGGGGGACGACGTGCATCGTCGGACCGAATGGCTGCGGGAAATCGAACGTGGTGGATGCCATCTCCTGGGTGCTCGGCGAGCAGAGCCACAAGTCCCTGCGCGCGGAGCGCATGGCCGACTGCATCTTCAACGGAACGACGAAGCGGCCTCCGCTGGGGATGGCCGAAGTGACCATCACCATGGAAGATCCGGAGCTGGCGGAAGCGGCGCGGTTTGTGATGGATGGGGCCGCGGCAGAAGAAAAGAAAGTTTTCGCTTCAGAGCACGCCGAGAAGAATCAGTTTGAAGGAGACGCTACAACAGCGGCACCGGCGAGTGAGCAGCTGCGCGAAGATACGGGAGGCCCGGCCCCGGCGGCAGAGAGTACGGAAGAGTCCGGCGGCGGATTCAAAAAGCTATTCAAGAGAAAGAAAAAGAACGAAGAGAAGCAGACGTTGGCGACCAAGCCCGGCGAGATTATGGTCAGCCGTCGGCTGTATCGCTCCGGGCAGAGCGAATACCTCATCAACGGCCGCGTGGCGCGGCTGCGCGATATCCAGGAAATGTTCATGGGGGTGGGGCTGGGACCGGACTCGTACGCCATCATCGAGCAAGGGCGCATCGGGCTGATCCTTTCCACGAAGCCGATGGAGCGCCGCGCGATCATCGAAGAAGCCGCCGGAGTGACGAAATTCAAAACCAAGAAGCGCTTGGCGGAAGCGAAGCTGGAGTCGTCAAAGCTGAACTTGGCGCGTGTGAACGACATAGTCGTCGAAGTGGAAAAGCAGCTCGGCTCGCTGAAAAGGCAGGCGGCCAAGGCGCGGCGGTATTCGGAGATTCGCGAGCAGATGCGCGGGATTGTGCGGCAGATGCTGGCGGGCAAAGCACGCGAGCTGGATGCTGCAGCGGAGCGAATTGGCAAACAACTGGAAGAGCTGAACGCGGCGGAAACCCAGCGCGCGACGGCCATCCAGCAGATGGAAGGCGAACAGGACCGCCTGACTCAGCGGATTTACGAACTGGACGCGGAAATCCGGCAGAAGCAGAACGTGCTGAACCTGACGGCACTGGAAGTGGACCGCAGCGAGAACCGCATTGCGTTCAACCGGCAGCGCGCGCAGGAGCTGGCAGGCCGCCAGGCGCAAATGGATGCGGAGTTGAAGAGAGCCCGGGCGCAAGCGGCGGAATGGGAAACGCGGAGCGCCACGCAGGTGCAGGCAGTGACGCTGCTGCGCGGAGAGTCGGGTGTGCTCAACGGCCGCGTCGAGGAGCTGCTGCAGCGCGTCGAGCAACGCGGGACGCAAATTCGGGATGGGGAAGGGCGGATCGAGGCGCTGCGGCAGCGCGCGTCGGAGGCGGGCGAAAGCTTGCTGCAGCTGCATGGGGAGCAGAAACAGGCGGAAGAAGCGCTGGCGCACCAATCCGAAGCGCTGCGGAAACTGGAGGTGAACGAGCACGAGGTGTCGGAAACCTCGATGCGGGCGCAGGATGACGCCGATCGCGCGGCTCATGAGCTGGAAGCGGTTTCAGGGCAGCTTGGCGCGTTGAAGCAAAACGTGGCGGAGCTGCAAGCGAAAATTGACGGATTGCGTAAGCAGTACGAGGGGTTGACGAAAGAAGCGGACGCGCTGCGCGACACGCTGGCGGGCGTGCGGGCACGGCATTCGACGCTCACGCAGATTTTGAACGACCGGTCGTACACGGCGGAAGCCGTGCAAAAACTTTTTGCGGCGAACGAGAAAGGCGGCCGGCAACAATTCCAGGCTGTTGGCGTGCTGGCGGATTACGCGGAGGTCGAAGAGAAGCACGAAGCGGCGATCGAGCAGTTCCTCCGAGATGAATTGGAATTTGTCGTCGTGGAGACATTTGACCATGCGCGCACGGGCATTTCCATGCTGCGCGATGAAGTAGGTGGCAGGGCGACGTTCTTCGTGGATTCCCTGCGCAATTTGCGGCTTGAAAACGAGTACGAGCCGATTGCGAATTTCCAGCCCGAAGACGGGGTGATTTCGCGGATGGACAGGCTGGTGGAATTTCGGGACCCGCTAGGCGCGGCGGCGAAACAGTTCTTGCCGAGGCTGCGCGCAGCGTATTTGGCGGATAGCGCAGCGTCAGCCGAAAAACTGGCACGGGAGAATCCGCAATACGCGTTCGTCACGCCGGACGGGACGTGCTATCAGGGCCGCATGGTGACGGGCGGACGTCCCGACGAAGCCGGGCCGCTGGGCATGAAGCGCGAACTGCGCACGCTGAATGCTGAACTGCTGCGGCTCGAACACCGGATGAAGGAAAAGCAAACGGCGCTGGAGGCGGCGGCAGCGGAACTGCGCGCAACGGAGCAGGCGCTGGAAGAAACTCACGCGAAGCAGCGCGACGCGGAGCGCGAGGTGATTTCCGCGCAGCACCGCCACAGCCACATGCAAACGGAGTTGGCCAGGCTGGGAGCGGAGCTGGCGGTCTGCCAAGGCGAACTGGCGCGCGTGCGCAAAGAAGCGGAGGGCGCGCGGCTGCGCGCGGAACGCGCCAAACACGAACACGCCGCGGCGGCGCTGAATCGCGCCGAGGCGGAAACGGAAAGCACGCGGCTGGCAGAAGAACTGGTTGGGCTACGCGGGTCGCTGCAAAACGACCAGCAGGAACTCGCTACGGCCCGTGCGGGACTGGCGGCGATTAATGAGCGGCTGGCTGCAGCAGAAGCTTTGGCGACGCGGCTGCGCGAAGAGCGCGCCGAGATGGAACGCCGCGAGACAGGACTGCAGCAGCAGGTGATGTCCATCAGCGATGAAACCGCGAGCCTGGGAAAGCAAAGCGAAGAGCTGACACAACAACTGGAAGGGCTGCGCGCGGAAAAGCTGCGGCTGGAAGCGCGACAGAAAGAACTCGAGCAGGAGTGGGAGTCGGCGCGAACGCGCGTGACGCAGACAGAAGATCATCTGCGGATGGCGCGGCAAGAGCTGCAAGAGTTGCGGGAACAGCGCAATCATTCCGAAGTGGAACGCGCGAAAAACGAGTCAGACCGGGGGCATCTGCGCGAAACGTGCGTAAGCGAGGTAAACGCACAGCCAGAGGATTTGATTGCCACGGAAACGGCGTTCATGAGCGGCGAAGAACTAGCCACGGCGGAAACGAACTATCGCGAGATGAAACAGCGGATCGAGAATATGGGAGCGGTCAACATGATGGCGCTCGAGGAATTCAACGAGTGCGACCAGCGGTTCACGTTCCTCACGCGAGAGCGCGATGATCTGTTGAAATCGATCGCGGATACACAGCAAGCCATCATGGAGCTCGATCAGGCTACCAAGGAGAAGTTCGAGCTCGCGTTCCAGGCGATCAACAAGAGTTTCTCGGACGCGTTCCACGCGATCTTTGGCGGCGGCATGGCGGAGATGCGGCTGACCGAACCCGACAGTTCGGGCGACGCGGGCATAGACATTGTGGCCTCGCCTCCTGGGAAGCGCCTGCAAAACGTGCTGCTGCTTTCCGGCGGCGAAAAGGCCATGACGGCCCTGGCGCTGCTCATCGCGATCTTCCGTTATCAGCCAAGCCCGTTCTGCATCCTGGACGAAGTCGATGCGCCGTTGGACGAAGCGAACGTGGGGCGGTTCACGAGATTGATCGGAGAGATGAGCAGCCAGACGCAATTCATCGTCGTCACGCACAACCGCAAGACCATGGAGATCGCACCGGTGCTTTACGGCGTAACCATGCAGGAGCCCGGCGTATCGAAGCTGGTCAGCGTGCGCTGGGAAGAAACGGGGAACGAAAACCCCAACGACCGGACAGCTGCGGCTTCCGCTGCGTAAGAAGCCCGCGCACTCCTCCCTAAGAAAAACGAAACGGGGCAGGCAACTCTGAAATCCTTCGGCGCTTTGTTTATGGTTTACGCAAAACTTTTCTATGGAGTTCCGCGTCATCGGGTTTCGCACAATTTTCCACCGCCGACGGGTTTGACTTCGCGATTCGGTGCGCTAGAATGCGGAGCACCAAGTCGGGGAGATTTTCTCGGTGTCTGCAGCTCCTGCCATGAAAGTCCTGAGGGAAACTCAGTTCGCCGGATTGCCGCCGAGCGCACGCGGCAAGGTCCGCGACATTTATGATTTGGGCGACAAGCTGTTGATCGTGGCCACGGACCGGCTCTCGGCGTTCGACGTGATCCTACCGACGCCGATTCCCGATAAGGGGTGCGTGCTTACGCAGCTTTCCCTTTTTTGGTTTGACCTGCTGAAAGATGTCATACCCAACCACGTGATCAGCGAGACGGAGTTTCCCGGGCCTTTTGACAAGTTCCGCGATGAGCTGGCGGGGCGGTCCATGCTGGTGCAAAAGACCAACCCTCTACCGATTGAGTGCGTGGTGCGGGGATACGTCTCGGGCTCGGGGTGGAAGGATTACCGCGCGACAGGAAAGATTTGCGGCATTGTGCTCCCGAACGGGCTGCTCGAATCGGGGCGGTTGCCGGAGCCGATTTTCACGCCCGCGACGAAAGCAGTGAGCGGGCACGACGAAAATATCTGTTTTGAGGAAGCGGAGAGGATGATCGGCAAAGAACTTGCTGAGAAAGTTCGCGCTGTTAGCCTGGAGCTGTACCGGCGGGCCGCGGCGCATGCGGAGCCACGAGGAATTATCGTCGCTGACACAAAATTCGAGTTCGGCTTGTTGAATGACAAACTGATGTGGATTGACGAGGCGCTGACGCCGGACTCGTCGCGCTTTTGGCCCGCAGCACAGTACTCACCCGGCGGACCACAGGCTTCTTTTGACAAACAATTTGTGCGGGACTACCTCGAACGGATGCGCTGGCCCAAGACCCCGCCCGGACCGGAGCTGCCACCGGAGGTAGTCGAAGCCACCCGAGAGAAGTACCGGGAGGCGTACCGCATTTTGAGCGGCCGTGAATTGACCTAGCAGCCGGGCCCATGCACAAACATTCCAGCGGAGCGTGTCATCGTGAAAGATCAATTGGAAGGGCTCGTCAATCAAATGATAGAGCGGGGAATCTACTTTGACGAAGCGATAGGAGAGTTCGAAAAACGATTCATCAAGCGCGTGTTAGACCGCGCGAACGGCAACCAGTCGCGTGCCGCGCAGCTCCTCGGCATTCACCGCAACACACTCAGCCGGAAAATCGAAGAGTACAAGCTGGATACCAACGGCCACCGGCGCCACTCGCGTTGAACGAGTCGTCGGCGTTTCAATTGCGGTCCTTAGACAAGCGCCCCGCTTTTATCTTCCTGGAAAGCGAGTTTTTGTCTCTGGTTCTTGGTCTTCTGTTTTGATCTTCGCGGAACCAAAGCTGCGGAAAAGGCTGCTTGGCTGTATTTTCCTCGCTTGAGAGCATGAGCCGGATGATCTTCTGACCAGAACTTTTTTAGAGAGAGAAGCGGTTTTCTTGCCTTTGAAAATGAAACGGCTCCCCGTGCTTCCCGGAGAGCCGTTCTTCTAGTAGTAAAGGAGATGGAGAGCTAGTTGGAACTGCCCGGCTTCCGAGTAGGCCGATGCACGGGCGCCTTCTTTTGGCCCTTTTCTTTGGGAATGTCTTCTGCCTTTACCTTGGCCTTATCCCAGTGCAGGAAGAAGGGATCAGGGTCGTAAGAAACCAAAGTTCCCGTGAAATGGACGGCGCTGTTTTTTTCGACGCGGGCGGCCTCGGGCTGGCCCACGACTCTAACAGACATGTTCGGCGTTGTCGCAGCATCGAATTCCGCATCGCTGGTCACAAAGGCAATTTTCAGCACAAGCGGATCGCCGGGCACGACGTCGATGACCTTGCCGGGAACTTCGGGAAACTCCAGGCCGCAGGCGGCAAGCCAGGTCAATTTGCTCTTGTCGCCTCCTGCCTTCAAATCGGCAAAGACCGAAGCGATGGTCATGTCCTTCTGAGCCGCGCTAATGTCCGCAGCGCTCCGCAAGGAATAGGTGGAGGGCCGATCAGCAGAGCTGCCCGCGAGCTGAAGAAGCTCATTCAACTGACCGTCGATTAAGCTGTCGCACACATTCCCGCCCTGGTAGTTGGCGATGAGCCCTTTGAGGTATTTCTTGACCTTGTCGGCCTGCGCTTGCGTGGCCTTCTTCGAAGTCACGGATTTTGCGAAATACCAGAAGGCATCCATTTGTTGAGGGGGCGTCATGGCCAAAAAAGCCCGCCCCAGGTTGTAATTCGTGCTGAGATCGTCGGGATCCATCGCTAATACCGCCTTGAAGGACGCCACGGCTGTCGCATAGTCCTTCATATTCATGGCTGCATTAGCGGCCGTGTAGTGGAAGAGAACGGTGGGCTGCTGCTTTTGCTTCCTAAATTCATCCTCGGATACGTTCTCTGGCTTCTTGACTTCCTCTAGCGTCTTTAGACCAAGTAACGCCGCGTCCCGAGCTTTTGCCGCGACCGCCGTCTGCTCGACTTGGCTCAAGCTGGCGTAAGCCAAGGCTCGGGCATAAAGCATCTGGTAGCGGACCACCGCCTCCGCTTTGTCGCCAAGTGCCACGAGCCTGTCGGCGTACTCGATTACCTTTTGCGGATTCTTCAATTGGTTGTAAGCATTGACGTAGAGCGGGTAAACGTAAACCAGCAGCGCGGAATTCGGGTACTTCGCAGCGAAGTCATCTAGGCATTTGACCTGCGTCGCGGGCACTTTCTCGGCCGCGCATGCTTGCTCCGCGTTGTACTCAACAAGCGTGTAGGCTGGAGCCTTTGCGCTATCCTGCGCGGCCGCAGGCGTCTGCGCGCGCAGGCTCGTCGAACTCCCAAGAATCAGGCAAAGCGTCACCACCGGCGCGATGCCCACCCACTTCCGTGTTCCATTCATTCCGATTTCTCCTCAGCTGAGATGCCGCGCGTCCTTCGTGTTCCGGTGCAACCCGGAATCTCCTTCACCGGGAATCATTCTGTCTCGGAAACGTTGGGATTATAGGTAAAGCCGCGCTACATCCGCAAGCCGTTATCCTCGACCGAGCTCCTGATGATCTTACCTGGGTGCCGCGGGGCCGCTTCTCACTCATTTCCGCCGCAGCGAACGGGACGCACGCCACCGCAGAAACCTCTGGTGATAGGATGAGTTTCGCATAAAAAGAGTGGCCCGTGCGAGGAAGAATTCTCATGGCCGGAATAAATAACACAAATAGCGGGTCGAAGGAAAAACGGCTCGCCGGAAGTGTCGCGCTGGTAACCGGAGGGAGCCGCGGCATCGGCCGCGCGATCGCACAACGTCTGGCAACCCTGGGCGCCTCGGTAGCGATTTGCGGCAGGGAAGCGAGGGCATTGCAAAATGCCGCGGCAGACCTCGAAAAACTAGGGGCCTGCGCTTTTTTTCATTTGAGCGACGTTAGCAAGGCCAGCCAAGTCTCGGAACTCGTCGCAGAAACGGAAGCAGCGCTCGGTTCGATTAGCATCCTCGTGAATAACGCAGGGATCGGTCTGTTTGGCCCAGCGCACGAAAAAACCGAGGCGGATTGGGACCGCGTTGTGAATACTAATCTCAAGAGTGTTTTTCTGGTTTCGCGCGCGGTGGTTCCCTCGATGATCCAGCGCGGCTCGGGAGACATCATTAATATTAGCTCCTTGGCTGGGAGAAACACTTTTGTGGGCGGCGGGATTTACTGCGCATCCAAATGGGGGCTGATGGGCTTGTCGGGCTGCATGATGGAAGACTTGCGCGAGTACGGCATCCGCGTGAGCGTGGTCTGTCCGGGAAGCGTGGCAACTGAGTTTTCCGGCAGCCGGCCGAAAAACCCGGGCAAAGCGTTAAGCCCAGAAGACGTGGCGCACGCGGTGGAAGCGATCGTGACGCAAAGGCCGGGAGGCGTTGTGAGCGAGATTCATTTGCGCCCGCTGCGCAAGGCCTAGACGAGAAGAGTCGATTTGCAAAACCAATATTTGCCTCTTGACAATAGTCGTTTACACGACTATTATCATGACCCGTGAATCCCGAGAGCAGGCCGGCGCATCCGCCCGGCTCCCTTGAAGAGCGCGTCTTTCTCGCCTTGCTGAAGGCCGCCGACGCTTTGGGGCAACAGGCCGAGCAACTGACTCGCACCGCGGAATTGACCGGCACGCAGTACAACGTCCTGCGGATCCTCCGGGGAGCGGGATCCGACGGTCTCGCCTGCCGCGGCATTTCCGACCGAATGATTACGCACGATCCAGACATCACGCGGCTTTTGGATCGCTTGGAAAAACAGGGTTTGATCATCCGCGAGCGGCAGAAAGACGACCGGCGCGTGGTGAAGGCGCGCATTACGGCTCGCGGATTGCAACTCCTGAAGCCGCTGGACCAGCCGATGCGGGATTTGCACAAGCGGCAGTTCCGGCACATGGTCGGCGCGCGGTTGAAGACTCTTTACGACCTGCTGGAAGAGATCCGCGCTGCCAAGCGGGAGTAACGACTTGCGGATACGCTTATCAACTCCAATTCGACAAGCAAGGAGAAACAAGATGAACCGGTACGTCTCTCGAATCGCAGTGATCGTTAGCATGACTGTGGGGCTCTCTCTGCCCGCCGCGGCCGCTACATCCACGTGGCAGATTGACCCGCAGCATTCCTCCGCGCAATTTGCCGTACGTCACCTGGGCCTTTCCACGGTGCGCGGCGCGTTTAGCAAGCTGAGCGGCACGATGGTCCGTGATGACCAGGACATCACGAATTCCAGCGTCGAGGTGACCATCGACGTAAACACCGTGGACACCCGCGAACCTGACCGCGACAAGGATCTGCGCAGCGAACGCTTCTTTGACGTGGCCCACTTTCCAACGATGACCTTTAAATCGAAGAAGGTGGAACAGGTCGCGCCGGGAAAGCTGAGAGTCACGGGCGAGCTGACCATTCGCGGCACGACCAGGGAAGTGACGCTCGAGGTGGACGGGCCAACCGCTCCCGTGAAGGACCCCTGGGGAAATCAACGGCTGGCCGCTACGGCTACTACAAAAATCAACCGCCAGGACTATGGCGTGAAGTGGAACGCGAAGCTGGATAACGGGGGCGTGGTGGTGGGAGACGAGGTAAACATAACGCTCGACGTCGAAATGGTCCAAAAAACCGCAGCGAAATCAGGCGACTAAAGAACTCTCGAGAACGGGCAGCGAGAAATCACGGGGCGGCCCCAATGCACCGCCCCGGTAGCTCCGATCATCTAAAGGTCCTCGGAGGAAACAGGAATCAAAATGCAAAAACCGGCACCCAGCGAGGCTTCCATCCACGATTTGATCCGCAACCGCTGGAGTCCGCGTGCCTTCGCGGACAAAGCCATCCCGGAAGAAACCCTCCGCAGCCTTTTTGAAGCGGCGCGGTGGGCGCCCTCGAGCTTCAATGAACAGCCTTGGGCGTACATTGTGGCGACGAAAGACGACAAGGTAAATTTCGAGAAGGTTCTCGGGACTTTGGTAGAGTTCAATGCGGGTTGGGCGAAAAATGCGTCCGCGCTTGCGATTGCCGTGGCCAAGCTCGCTTTCGTGGAGAATCACGCTCCAAACCGCAACGCGCAATATGACACAGGAGCAGCAACGGCCCTGCTGTCGGTGGAAGCCACGGCTCGCGGTCTCGTGGTCCATCAGATGGCTGGCTTCGATCCGGACAAGGCGCGGAAGACCTTCGCCATCCCTGAAGGGTGGGAGCCCCTCGCGACCATCGCCATCGGCTATCCGGGAAACCCGGACTCCCTGCCTCCCAAGCTGAAGGATCGAGAACTGGCGCCGCGAACGCGCAAGCCCATCCGTGAATTCGTTATGACCGGGAGTTGGGGGCATACTGCTCCCTTCGCTGCCAAATGATCGAGTAACGGGAATGCACCCAGCCCTACATCACGCTTTCGATTTCCTTATTCGCCACGGCCTTGCGGTGTTGTTCGGATGGGTTCTCGTCGAACAACTAGGCGTGCCCATTCCGGCGATGCCTCTGCTGCTTGCGGCAGGCGCCCTTGCCGGCACGGGACATTTGAATTTCTTTGCCGCGTTCTTGTTCTCGGTGCTTGCAGCCCTAACCTCGGACTCCTTGTGGTTTCAGCTCGGCCGCCACAAGGGCATCAAGATTCTGCAGCTCCTCTGCCGGATCTCCCTCGAGCCGGACTCCTGCGTGCGGCGAACAGAAGGAATTTTCTCCAAGCAAGGGGCGCGCTCGCTCCTTGTGGCCAAGTTCTTGCCTGGCCTGGGATTGGTCACGCCCCCGCTTGCCGGGGTTTTTCGCATGCGCTTCCGGCGTTTTCTGCTGTTCGACGCCATTGGGTCAATGCTGTGGGCCGGAGTGTTTCTCGCCGTGGGCTACGCTTTCGCCGGACAGATTGAGCAGGTGGCGGCACAACTGGCTTCGCTCGGCGGATGGTTGCTGGTATTGCTCACCGGCGCGCTGGCGGCCTATATCGCGTACAAATTTGTCGCTCGTCAGCGTTTTTTGCGCGAATTGCGCATCGCACGGATCACCGTGGATGAGCTGAAGGAAAAAATCGACGCGGGTGAGCAGGTTACCATTGTTGACTTGAGGCATTCCCTGGACTTTGAAGCCGAGCCTGAAACAATTCCGGGGGCGCTGCACATGGACGCCAAAGAACTCGAGGAAAAGAACAGTCTTTTGCCGCGCAATGGCGAAGTGGTGCTTTACTGTACTTGACCAAACGAAGCCACCAGCGCCCGTGTGGCGCTGCTCCTCAGGAAAAATGGGATCAAGCGCATACGGCCGTTGCAGGGCGGACTGAACGCCTGGCGCGAGCGCGGCTATCCGTTGGCGACGGCACTGTGAACCCGCTTACCGTAGCAAAGCGTCAGTGTGTCAACTTTACAGCCGCGGCAGCACGATGCCGCCCTGTGCCTGATACTTCCCTTTCTTGTCCCTGTAGCTGACTTCGCAGTCTTCGTCCGACAAAAAGAAAATCACCTGACACAACCCTTCATTGGCGTAAATCCTTGCGGGCAGCGGTGTGGTGTTGCTGATTTCCAAAGTTACGAAGCCTTCCCACTCCGGCTCGAAGGGCGTCACGTTGACGATGATGCCGCAGCGCGCGTACGTGGATTTGCCCACGCAAATCGTCAAGACGTTGCGCGGAATGCGGAAGTACTCGACCGAGCGTGCCAGCGCGAAGGAATTCGGAGGAATGATGCAAACGTCGCCCTTGAATTCCACGAGCGATCGCGGATCGAAATGCTTGGGGTCGACGATGGTGGTGTTCACATTGGTGAAAATGCGGAATTCGTCTGCCACGCGGATGTCGTAGCCATAGGAAGACAGTCCGTAACTGATCACGCCTTCACGCACCTGGCGGTCCGTGAACGGCTCGATCATCTTGTGCTCCAGCGCCATGCGCCGGATCCAGCGGTCTGGCTTGACGGACATCCATTCCTCCCGAAAGAGATTTACTAAGCTTGTTTTGATAATCGCAGCGAGCCGGCGCGGCGCTCCGCGCCAAAAGACGTTCAGTGTAGATTACCCCTGATATCTTGACAACCCGGCCCCGCAACCTCTAGCATGCCTCGGATGTGCGGGAGGATCGCGTGATTAAGCTGGATCTGGTAAACGCGGTAGTGGCCGCCACAAATATCAGCCGCACCAAGGCCGAGCAGGCTGTCGAGACGATTTTCGAGTCTTTGAAGCAGGCGCTTGGCCGCAGTCAACGCATCGAACTTCGCCGCTTTGGTGTATTCAGCGTGAAGCCCCGCAAAACGGGAATCGGCCGGAATCCCCGCACCGGGGAAGAAGTCAACATTCCTCCGGGAAAGGCCGTGCGCTTCAAGCCGGGCAAGGAGCTTCAGGGCAAGGACGACGAAAAGAAGCTGGCGTAATTTTCGAAGTGTCGAAAGTAACTCGGCAATCCAGGCTTGGTGTAGATCTCTTCTGTTTTTCCCCGCTGGCGCGAACCCTACCATCTATGTTGTACTATCAATGCCGCGCCCAGTCGCCGCGAAAACATTTTCGTGACTCGACCGCCGCCAGTGCCCGAGCATCCCCCCTCAACGATACCAGCTAACGCAGATTGGCGTTCCGATCCTGTGCGTCAGTGGGATTACGCACAGATTCCTCCCCGTCCTTCGGTGAAATCGCTGGTTCTCGCCGTTTTGCTTTTTTTGCTTACGCTCGGCACCTGCCTTGTCGCAGGCACGCAATTCGCCGTGGCGTACTCGCACAACGAGGCCGTGTCCATCGACGAATTGCTGCGGGCCTTCACGCTGTTTTATAAAGATCCGCGCGGACTTCTGCCGGGGCTTCCGTTTGCGGCGACGCTGCTCGGGATTCTGCTGGCCCATGAGCTGGGACACTTCTTTGCTTGCCGCTACCATCGCCTCCATGCCAGCTATCCTTTTTTTATTCCGTTCCCTAACCTCGCTGGCACGTTTGGAGCGTTCATCCTGATTCGTTCGCCGATGCGCACCAATCGTGCATTGTTTGACGTCGGCGCCTCGGGACCCATCGTGGGGTTCATCTTTGCCATCCCCGCGCTAGTCTACGGCGTGATGCATGCCAAGCTGGTGCCCGGACTTGCGAATCCCGCGCATGCAGAACTGATTTATGGGACGCCGCTCCTGCTGCAGCTTCTCGAAGCGGGTTTTCATCGGGGGATTTCGCCCGATGTGCTGCTCCTGCCTCCCATCGGCCGGGCCGCATGGGTGGCGTTGTTTGTTACGTCGCTGAACCTCGTCCCGGTGGCGCAACTGGACGGCGGCCACATCCTGCGTTCGCTGAACGGGCGCGCCCACCGGGTCTTGTCTCTCGTGTTGCCGGTCGGACTGATTGCACTCGGCTGGCTTCATTTTTGGGAGGGCTGGTACATCTGGGGAGCTCTGCTGTTGGTCATGCGCTTTCTACGCATCCCTCCCGTTTACGACCCGGCTCCGTTGGACGCCAAGCGAAGGTTCGTCGCGTTTCTCGCGCTGGTTATTTTCCTGCTGTGCTTCATGCCTTCGCCCATTTCCATCCCTGCAAGTTCTCCTTGACGGGTCGTAATCTCCGGTTATGATGCCAGCGGCTTGCTCGCGCGAACCAGTGCGGCAGACCGCGCCATGGTTGAACTCGTCCGCACACTTCGCCTGCGCGACCTCTTCCTGCTATTCATTGGTTCGGTCATCGGCTCCGGCATCTTTCGCACCCCGGGCCCCATTCTTCGCCAGGTGGGAGGCTCGGTGGGCGTCGCCATGCTCGTATGGATTGTCGGTGGCGTCCTGTCTCTCCTAGGAGCGCTTACCTACGCGGAGCTTGCCGCATGCAATCCGGAGGCCGGCGGTCTTTATTGCTACATCCGCGACGGATTCGGCCGCGCGTCCGCTTTTCTTTACGGCTGGTGTCTGTTTCTGGTGATTGCCAGCGGATCCGTGGCGGCGCTCGCTCGGGTGTTCGGCGAATACTTCGCACAAGTGGTTCCTATCTCACCTGTACTGCAAACTTTCGTTGCCGTCGTCGTGATCGCCAGTGTGACCGCGGTCAATGTCTGGGGGACGCGAAAGAGTTCCGACCTACAAAACTGGACGACGCTTGTCAAAGCGGGAGTCATCGTGGTTTTGAGCGCCGTGCTCCTGACGCTGGGACATCACGCCAAGGACGTGGTCCCGGCGATAGACGCTACCAAGCAGGGAGCCGGCTTGTTTTCGAGTTTTGGCTTAGCCATGATTGCCGTCCTTTGGGCATACGAGGGGTGGCAGTTCGGCACCTATAGCGCCGGAGAAGTAATCGATCCCCAGAAGGCTTTTCCGCGCGCTTTTCTGCTGGGTTCGCTGGTTCTAATTGGGCTCTATCTGATCGCCATCACTGCCTATCTCTTCGCGCTCGGTCCGGCGGCTACCGCCGCGAGCGACACCATCGCGGCCGCATCCGTCAGCGCAGTTCTGGGATCGTGGGCCGGCAAGATCGTCGCCCTCACGATCCTGGTTTCCACGTTCAGCGCAGCGAACAGCGTGATTCTTACGGCTCCGCGCGTCTTTTACGCAATGGCGCAAGATAATCTGTTCTTTAGAAGGCTTGCGGTGGTGCACGCCGTCTACCGTACGCCGGTGTTTGCCATCGTCGCGCTAGGCGCGTGGTCGGCGGTGCTTGTTTGCGCGGGGCAATTAGGGCAGTTTCAAAAGCTGATTGAGGGCGTGATTTTTATTGGCTGGATTTTCTACGGCTTGGGAGCTGCCGCCATCTTTCCGATTCGCCGGGCCAAGGGCGGCCAGGCACTTCCTTATCGCGTTCCCGGATATCCGTGGACGCCGATTCTCTTTGTCCTTGCCGCTGCGGCCATCGTCGGTAACGCCGTGTACCTGGCGTTCCGCGATCCGGCGCAATTCCAGAACCTCACCGCAGCGATAATCCTGTTTGCAATTGGGCTCCCGGCCTATCTGTTTTGGCGCAGACGCCCCGCTGCGTAGCATTCCCGCCGAGACGACACAGGGTTTCTTGACAGTTCCGAGAAGGGTTAAGGCGTAGCACGGAAGACGAAATTGACGGTTTGCGTTTCACCGCCGCCAATGGTGACTTCCTGCTTCTGTGTGCCATAGACCTCATGCCAAGCCGTCACCGTGTACCTGCCTGGGGGAAGATCGGCAAGTCTGAAGCTGCCATCGCTCTTGGTAACCGAGACGTGGCTGGTTTTAAGCACGACAAAATAGGCGCTCATCCAGGCATGAATATTGCATTTCACGCGGATGAATTCCTCGTTTTCATAGGAGTAGGCAAATGGGGGAGTGCCAGGTAACTGAATGCGGTTCCATTCCCGGTTCATTTTGCCAAGAGGGTGGATGTTGTGATTAAACGGGTCACTGTTGGAGATGCTCACGTCTTGCCCCACGCGAAGCGGGAGGACATGCGTCGTGTAGTGGCAGTCGCGCTGGTCAAAGGTTGCAGCCATGACAGGCGGTGGGCCAGGGTCGGAATCGCCCGCAGAAATGTAAACCAGAACATTTTGGAGCGTATTGCCGGGTCCGGTGACGACCTCTTCGGCTGGCAGCCCCCCGGGATTTAATTTGATACATTCCGGCTGCTTGGCCATGTCAATGAGCTTGGGCTTCGCGGGCGTTCCCGTATAAGTGGCTTTTCCCATGATAGCCGCGGAGTTCGGACCGGGGTAGAGCGGTAGTGAGCCCAACAGAAGTGGCAGGGCCATGAAGCTAACGGCTGCGAAACGCATTCCCCTTCATCCTCCTTTCAATCTGAGGAACGGAATGCCTTGTTCCAAACAGCATGAGCGAAATCCTGGTAACGCCGTACCTTCTGAGCAGGGAACCCTCTTTCAATCCTACGGGGCGGCCGCGCAGATCTTGAAGATAATTTGCCGTTTGCTGTCAACGAATTAATAACGTCTTGTCATCAGCGGTTGAGGACGGCCTGCTAGTGCTTCTAGGAACGGGATGTGTTCATGCGCAGAAAAAATCCATTGTTTCGCAAAGCGCCTTGCCACTCAACTTTCGCAGCCGGCGTCGGAAACCTCTATTCTGCCCCTGTTCATCGCGTGGTCCCCACCGGTCCGGTCCGGTGCGCCCGACCTTCCCACACGGCTGTTTTGGTGCGGCTGGAGAGCTGATCCGCCGACTTGTAAAGTTCTTGTAAATTCGAATTTTAACGGCAGCATCTTTGCTGTAGAGCATAGAGGCTCGCTCTCAGCGCCAATACACTGCCGCCCGAAGTCGTTCACTTGTCTTGCGGCCCGCGGGGATCTTGCCCGCGCAGCAGACATTCAAGTGAACCGAGTGAGTTTCACCCCTGCCCTCCTCGCGAGGATCTCAGGGGGTGAAGCGGGAACAGGTCAACTTCGAAGATTCGCAGATGGTAGAGAGTGATCCGGGGTGTAGTCGCGCTACGCCCCGGACCGGAAGCAAGGCGCACTTTGCAGAGAGCGCTTACCCCAGCCTTCTCCTCGAGGGATGGCACGTAGCTTTCTGCGCGCCATTTAGCCCCACGAGGAGGGCTGTCAGTGATCATAACTCCGTTCGGTCGAGACCTGCCAGACCACGTGTCCCGGCCGTGTACCCAACTGCCAGCCCCTTTTCTTCCGAGACGTGAAACTCGTGGCCCTCAGAGGCCCATTCATGAGTCTCTCGCCAGATTACTGCCCGAGGTTCACCAGACAAGTCGGAAACGCTCGACCCGCCTACCGGTTTTGGGATTTCCGTCGTTGAGTCGCATAGCGGCTGGCGGCAAAGAGTCGAGCCTGCGGTGGAGGTTTCTATGACGACAAAAGCGAAGAATCTATCTGTAGTTTTGGCCATTTTGGCTGCGCCCTGGGGGGTAGCCACCGTGGGACTAGCTGGCCGTGCAAGTTGGCCTCGTCAGGGGAACCCCATACAGGAAATTGACGGCGCCTACCGTGACGGCTTCTTTTGGGGAGAGCTCGATGCTCACCAAGGGAGAAGCATGCGGCCGGCCATCGGCCGCTGGAATGCCGATAAGGACCGCGCGTCGTTCAAAACCGGATACGAAAAAGGCTATAGCGAGGCCCTGAATTCGAGAAACACCCAGCACCTCCACTAATCGCGCGGCCAGAAGAAAGGACGCGCAATGTTTTGCTTAACAAGAATGTTAATAACAGGAGCTCATTCACGATGAAAGCTAAAACTCTAGCTGTACTCCTTGCTGCAACCGTTGCTCTATTCGTGGCAGGACGCGAACCTGCCCGTGGCCGCCCTTCGGCTGCCGACGGTTCCGCTCCCGGAACCGCAGTGGTAAAAGGAGTCGCCAAGTTCGTGGGCTCGCGGCCCGCCCCGACACATATCAACATGAACGCAGACCCGAGCTGCGCCAAGTTGCACCCAGGCGGGGTGAGCTCGGAGGAAGTCCTAGCTGCTGCTGACGGAGGTTTGCAGAATGTTGTCGTGTTTGTCTCCGAAGGATTGGGTGACCGCACTTTTGATTCCCCGCCGCAGCCCATCAGCATGGAGCAGAAAGGCTGCGTATACGCCCCTCACGTTGTCACCGTCCGTGCGAATCAGGAGCTGGACATTGTGAACAATGATGCTACAACGCATAACATCCATCCCCTCCCTGCCAACAATCGCGAATGGAACAAGGCGCAACCTCCCGGCACCCGTGTGGATGCCACCT
>DATAIH010000009.1:0-2426 GCA_036262755.1 Candidatus Acidiferrum sp. | reverse complement strand
GCGCTTCCAGATGCGTTCACTCAATTCAGGCGCCTCCGTAGAGATCGAATCGAATTTTTCTTTGATAACATCAATTCGCTTTGGACCTGCCCCCTCGGGTGAGACAAACAGTTAAGGCACACCTTACCGTTCGCTGAAAGTTCATTGTACGGCGGTTGGTTTTGACTGCAGAATTGCGGTCGTGAACGACCACGGTCTCTTTCTCACCTTGCAGGCTATTCGCACACAGCTCGCCGCCATGCCTAACGAGCTGTACCTGGTCCGTTTGATTCATCATCTGACCCGGAGAGCGTTTCCCGGGGAACAGCTGTGGTCGGCGGAACAGTTGGGGAGCGCTGCCATCGTGCGGTTCCTGCGCGTTCGCAACGGCGAAGGCTGCGACGTCTATGTGCAGCCCTACGCCGCCGACCACAACGCCGGCTACATTCTCGTCGACCTGGACCATGCACAGCCGGCGGCGATCCCTACCATGCGCGCTCATGGGCATGCCCCCTGTGTGGTGTTGCAGACCAGCCCCGGCCACCTGCAAGCCTGGATTCATCTCAGCCGCACGCCCTTGGAACCAGCGGTGGCCACCGCGGCCGGCAAGCTGTTGGCGGCTGCCTATGGAGGCGATCCCGCCAGCACCGACTGGCGCCACCTGGGAAGGCTGGCCGGCTTCACCAATCAGAAGCCCGCGCGGCGCACCCTGGCCGGTGATGCCCCCTGGGTGAGGGTCGTCGACACCCAGGCTGGTTTGGCGCCGCAAGCCGACGCTCTGCTGCAGGCGGCACGAGCCTGGGCGGCGCCGCCCCTGCCGGCCTTCAGCGCCGACGCGAGCTGGCAGGCCACCGGTATCACCGCCCCGCTCGCCACCGAGATCTATCAGAGTTTGATCGAACGCTGGCACATCCGCCGACGGTTCCCACAACCCGACTGGAGCATCGTCGATTGGTGGGTCGCCAGATATCTGCTCGCGCAGCGATGGACTCCGGCCCAGGTCCAAGCGATTCTTCGGCTCGCCAGCCCAGAGTTTCCCCGCCACCACGGCAACCCTGACGATTACTTGCGCCGCACCGTCACCCGCGCCGCGTTCCCCGCTCCGCGCCCTGTGTGTGCCAATCATTCCCGGGCCTCCAGCCGGCTGGATGCCGCCTGCACTTGTTCGAACTCTACCGGTGGCCGGTAGCCCAGCGCGGAATGCAGTCGCTTACGGTTATAGACTTGATCGATGAATTGCGCCATCGAAGCCCGTGCCTCTGTCAGGTCGCGGTATTCCTGCCGATACACCTCTTCGGATTTTAGGGTCTTCATCCATGACTCACAGGCGCCATTTTCCCAAGGACTCGCCTTGTGACTCATGCTGATTTGGCAGCCGTGGGCCTTCAGCAGCTCCGTGTAATCGTCGGAGGCATACTGGCTGCCGCGGTCGGAGTGATGCACCAGCCCGGGTGAGGGCCGTCGCATCTCCAGCGCCTTGCGCAGCGCTGCCAAGGGCAGATCGTCTTCCACCGTGCGGTCCAGCGCCCAACCAATCACACGGCGTGAATAGGCGTCGATCACCACGGCCAGGTAAACGAACTCGCTCTGCAGTCGAATGTACGTGATGTCGGCCACCCACAACTGGTCGATGCCGTTCACCACCATCTCCCTCGCCAGGTTCGGGTAAACCCGGCGCGTGTGATGGGAGTCTGTGGTCACCACGAACTTCCGCTTCCGCACACACAGCAGATTGTCTTCCCGCATCAACCGGTAGACCTGCTTGGGGTTCACCTTCCAACCGCGCCGCCGAAGTTCGGCCGTGATCTTCGGTCGCCCGTACTGCGGCCACTCCAGCGCGATCCGCTGAATGGCGTCCCGCAGCTCCATGTCGCCATCTGGCGGCGGCCGGCGGTCTGGGTCGAAGCGGTAGAAGCCAGCGCGCCTCACACCGCCCAGCTCCACCATCCGCTCCATCGTCAGTCCCCGGTCCGCTTTCATTTCTTCTTGGACTTTCCCGTGGACCGCCCACTTCCACTCAGTGCCTGCAGCATCCGCTGCTCTTCGATGCGCTGCAAGCACCCCTTTAAAAAATCGATCTCCAGCGCCTGCTGGCCCACCTTCCGCTCCAACTCCGCAATCCGGCCCTCCGACCACCGTGGTTTCCCGTTACCCGGAAACACGTTCCCCGGGCCTTGGCGGAATTCCCGCCGCCACCGGTGCAGCACGTTGGGGTTGACCTCCAAGGCCCGCGCTGCTTCCGCGATTGATACCCCCTGCTCCAGCCGCCGCACGGCGGCCAGCTTAAACTCCTTGGTGAACTGCCTTCGCGACAATCCCATGACTCAATTCTCCGTTTAATGGATTTTGAGCCTTAACTAGTTGTCTCAGATTTGCGGGCAAGTCCACACCCGCATCTTGGCTCTTTGCTCTCAACCGTTCCAGTTCCTTAAGCGCCAACTTAAAAG
>DATAIH010000008.1:0-5042 GCA_036262755.1 Candidatus Acidiferrum sp. | reverse complement strand
AGAAATCAGGTTGGCTGGTGTCCTCGATATGCTCGATTGACGCCGCAAAAAACGAAACTGGCTAGGGAAAGAATCAATCACCACTCGATTCCAGGCTGCTAGGGCGGCGGGCAGTTTTGGTAAACGCTGGCCTATAGCAGTCAGCAGAGTTGACCGATCTCGGATTCAGATAAGTTGACCATCAAGCCTTTTGCCGAGGCAGCGGCGGATTTGAGGAAGGGGCTGGGAACGACTTCCCAGCAGAAGTGAAGAGAAAGTTAGCTTCTCGAGGCATCAGCTGAGTCGACACCGGCACTCTTTCATTTCATCGACCCGCCGAACGTGTGCCTGGCCTTTGTCCTCCCTCGGGCCACCGGAGTGACCCAGAGGGTAGAACAAAGGTGTGTATTGTAAGATCTCCATCATAAGCCAAACCCTGGGTTTTTGATAGTCAGAATCCAGGAACATTTCCAGTTCTGCCCGGACTGGTACCGTCGCAGCCCGTCCATCCGGGAACTGGTGGGGCCGTACTATGTGGTCTTGCGCTCCCTGCTACGAGAGAAAGCGCGGCTGCGAGCTTGTCTCGGCCGCTGTCGGCATTGCCGGATTTTCTTCCTGACCCATCCCCGTAACGCACGGCGGCGCGATCTGGCCTGTCCCTTCGGATGTCGGCAAGCCCAACGCCGGCAGAATTCCATCCGCCGCAGCGTGGAGTACTACCGCAGCCGAGTGGGGAAGGTCAAAAAACGTGCGCACAACCAGCGACGTCAGTCGCGGCGAGCGTCGGCGCCGGTGAGGGCGCGGCGAGCCGATCGCGGGGCGCGGACAGCAGGGGCAGAGATGGGCTCCGGCATTGTGCGCTATGTGCAGATGGTGACCAGCCTGATCGAGGGTCGGCGGGTGAGCGAAGTGGAGATTGTGCGCATGCTGGAACGGGCGGTGAGACAACACAGCATGGTGCGCCGTCGCCGTCGGGATTATCTTCTGAGTTGCTGGCCAGAGACGGGGGAGAGTCCCTGAAAGCAAGGGCATGAGAGAGGAAATCGAGCTGGCTGAGTTAGATGTGCGCTATGAGAACTACCGGATGAAGAATCCGGCATTCGAGAAGCGCCTGCTGGCTTCGATTGCGCAGCGCGGCATCGAGCAGGCTCTGGAGGGAGCGGCTGCGGGCGAAGGGAAGATCTTGCTCAACGGGTTCAAGCGTCGTCGTTGCGCGTTGCACCTGGGCATCCGGCGTGTGCCGTACGTTTCGCTGGGAGAAGACCAAGCCGGGGCCATCCTCAATCTGCTGCGCCTGTCGAACCAGTCGGCGCTGAGCTTGCTGGAGCAGGCGCGTTTCATCGACCAGCTGCGCCAGCTGAAGATGAGCGTGGCCGATATCGCGGAACAGTTATCGCGCAGCAAATCCTGGGTCAGCATGCGGCTGGGGCTCCTGGAGGAGATCAGCCCGCGGGTGCAGGAGGAGATCTTGGCCGGCCGCTTTCCCGTGTATCCCTACATGTACATCTTGCGGCCGTTCATGCGCCTGAACCGGGCGAGCCAGCAGGAGGTGGAGGAGTTCGTGTTGGCCGTCAGCGGACAAAGGCTGAGTGTGCGGGAGATTGAGCAACTGGCGTACGGCTACTTTCGTGGCCCGCGGTCCCTGCGGGAGATGATCCAGAACGGGCATGCGGGCGAGGTCCTGGCTTGGATGCGGCAGGTTCCGCAGGACGCCGAGGGGTGCAGTGAGTGGGAACGAATCCTGCTGCGGGATCTGGAGCTGGTGCAGAAGTACATGCAGCGGGTGATGGGCAAAAGTCTGTCCCCCAAGCTGCAGTCGCCGGCCTTTTTCGCCCAGGCCCATCTGGTGACGGCGGGGTTGCTGAGCCGCCACCAGGCTTTTTTCCACAGTGTGAGGGGACTGCATGATCGCAGCGGACAAGCGCAAAGCGGTGTATCTGCTCCACCAGGATGGCATGAGCCTAGGGGAGATTACTCGCCGTCTCCACCTCAGCCGTAACACGGTGCGCGCCATCCTGAAACAGAAAGGGGAGATGCCGCTCGGCCCACGCCAGGACAAGATCCGCATCGAGGAGGACCTGCTACGGCGGCTCTATGCGGAGTGTCAGGGATGGATGGAGCGGATGCACGAGAAGCTGGTGGAAGAACAAGGCCTGGATGTTTCCTACTCCACCGTACGCCGCCGCGTGCACGAGCTGGGTCTGGGGCAAGGCCGCGAGCAGCAACGCTGTGGCCGTGTGCCCGATAAACCGGGCGAAATGCAACACGATACCAGCCCCTACCGGGTTCAGCTGGGCACCACCACCACGCTGCTGATCGCCAGCATGATCTACCTGCGCTACTCCAAGCGCCGCTTTCTGCGCTTCTATCGCCACTTCAACCGCTTCCTGATGAAGTGCTTCTTACACGAAGCCCTCAGCTACTGGGGTTATGCAGCCCAGGTCTGCATTATCGACAACACCAACCTGGCTCGTTTGCGGGGAATCGGGGCCAATGCCGTGATGGTGCCGGAGATGGCCGACTTCGCCCGTGAGCGCGGGTTTCAGTTTGTATGCCATGAAAAGGGCCATGCCAACCGCAAGGCGGGGGAAGAGCGGAGCTTTTGGACGGTGGAGACGAACTTTTTCCCGGGACGCAGTTTTACCAGTGTGGAAGATCTGAATCAACAGGCGTTGGAGTGGGCCACCGTGCGCATGGAGCATCGGCCCCAGGGGGACAGCCGCATCATCCCGGCCGAAGCGTTCGAGAAGGAGCGTCCCCTGTTGGTCGCCGTACCCGCGCATCTGTCTGCGCCCTATGTGTGTGTGGACCGCTGCATCGATCAGTACGGCTATGTCGCCTTGGGCGACAACTACTACTGGGTGCCGGGGAAGGGGCGGGGTCAGGTCAAGGTGTTCGTCTACAGCGATCACTTAAAGATCTACCGCAACCGGGAAAGTCTGATGGAGTATCCGTTGGCGGGCGATGGCGTTCGCAACCAACGCATCACTCCCCCCGATCTGCCTGCACCTCCGCACCAACCCAACAATCGCAAGCGGCCGACCGAAGGAGAGGAGAAGCGGCTACGGGCATTAGCGCCGGCGGTGAATGAGTATCTGGACTTCGCCCTGGCCACCCGCTCCGGAGTGGCACGGCATCACTTTGTGCGCGAGTTGTTTGCCTTATCCCAGCACATGACCGGTGGGCTGTTTATAGAGACCCTCGCGCGCGCCCTGCGCTACCGCATTGCCGAGCTCGGGACCTTGCGGCGTATCGCCCGCCTAGCCGCGCAGCAAGGCCAGCTGGCCCTCGACTTCAGCGCCGAGGTGGATGACAGCTTCTGCGCGCGCGAAACCTACGAAGAAGGACGTCTGAGCGAGGCCCCGGATTTATCCGTGTATGACGAGATGTTCCAGGACGACGACGAGGAGGATCCCCATGGATGAGCAGTTCGCCCAGACTCTGAAACACTTGCGTCTGTGGGGTGTAGTGACCCACTGGGAGGAGTATGTGGCCTTGGCCGAGCAAGCGGATGGTTCTCCCCTCCGCTTCCTCCGCCATGTCCTGGAAGAAGAATCCAGCCGCCACACGGAGAACGCTCGCCGCCTACGCCTGCTCCGGGCGAAAATTCCGGATCCGTGGCGGATGGAAACTTTCCCCTTCGAGCGGCAGCCCAATCTCAATAAGAAACGCCTGCTCGCCCTCTACGATGCCTTTGAGTACATGGAGAAACATCACAACTTCTGTTTCATCGGTCCGACCGGGGTGGGGAAGACGAGCTTAGCCACGGCGTTCCTGATCCAGGCCATTGAACGGGGATACCGCGGCCGTTACGTCCTGTTTTCCGACCTGATTAACGAACTGTTTCACTCCATCGCCGATCACTCCGAAGCGCAGGTGCTCGGGCGTTATCTCGCCTACGATCCGTTGCACATCGATGAGCTCGGGTACGTGGAGATGGAACCGACGCAGGTGGGTCTGTTCTTCACCCTCATGCACAAGCGGCACCGCCAAAAATGCACGCTGATCACCTCGAATTTAGGGTTTTCCGAATGGGGTTCGTTTCTCAAAAACGCCCACCTGACGGCGGCGCTGATTGACCGGCTCACGGAAAACAGCTACGTGATCAACATGAGCAAATGCCGCAGCCTGCGACCGGTGCTGCAGGGCAAAGGCGAAGCATGACGCGCCGCCTCGGGCCGGATGAGCTCTACGCCCTGCGCCAGATTCCCTTGCCCGCCGTGCTGCGGGCGAGCGGTGCCCGCCGGGATCGCTGCGACCGCAAGAAATGGCACACCGCCCAAGGCAGTCTTTCCGTGACCGGCATGCAGTTTATGAACTGGCATCGCGGCCGCGGTGGCGGCGGTGCGATCGATCTGGTCATGCACCTGGAGAATCTGGACTTCCCGGCGGCCGTGGCCTGGCTCCACCGACGCTTCTGCTGGCCGGCGCCCGCGGCATCCGCGCGGCCAGCGGCCCGCCCTTTGCGGTTGCCGTCCCCCGACGCCAGCCAGTGGTCTGCGGTCGAGCGCTACCTGGTACGACAGCGCGCCCTTCCGGAAAAACTGCTGGCGGCCCTCCGGCAATCCGACCAACTCTATGCCGACACCCGGGGGAATGCTGTCTTCCTCCTGCGCGGCGAAGACCATCAGCCGGTGGGAGCCGAACTGCGCGGCACAGGGGCGGCCCGCTGGCGTGGCCTGGCCCCAGGCTCCCGCTGCGATCTCGGCTGCTTTCGGGTGCAGCCGGCTTCACCCACCAGTATCGTGTTGTGTGAGTCGGCGATCGACGCTCTCAGCTGTTCACTCCTCCATTCCAGCTATTGCGCGATCTCTACCTCGGGAGCTCGCGCCGACCCGCCTTGGCTCGCCAGGCTGCTGCAGCAAGGCTTGCCCATTTACTGCGGCTTCGATGCCGATCCTGCTGGAGATCAGCAAGCACAACTCATGATGGCCCTCCACCCCCAGGTTCGCCGTCTTCGTCCCAGCCATCATGATTGGAATGACGTGCTCCAGGCCTGTCGCAGCAGCATCCATCCATCCACTTCCTCCCTCCCGAGCGTTGCTAAGCCCTGACCGGCACTT
>DATAIH010000007.1:0-28380 GCA_036262755.1 Candidatus Acidiferrum sp. | reverse complement strand
AGGCTTCCGCCAGCCAGAAGACGTCGAAGCCGGCAGCCTCACAGGCCTGCCCCATGAGCACGGTCTCGTCAAGCGGCTCCATGCTCAATTGCAGAACGCCAATTCTGAACGGCAGACTCATCGCGCTATTCGCTCCTTTTTCTTAGGCTCACTCACGAGCCATCACCTACGTTTTCCTCGACGCCAAGTCAGTTCCATGTAGGAATCGTTTAGGCGAAAGCCTGCCCGATCGTACAAGCTCATGGCGGCCGGCTCGGAATGAAGCCACACTCTCCCGACACCTCGAGCCCTGGCAAAGGCCAGGATCCTTCTGAGCACTCGACGCCCCAGCCCCTGGCCGCGCCAGTTGACCGCCGTGTACATGCCCATCAAGTAGGCCTCCTCTCCTGAGGGATTGCCCTGGTAGGGAGGACGCGCGTAGAAGGCGAGGCCGCCGCAGGCTACCGCTTGACCGCGAACCCTTCCGATAAATCCCACATATCGTCCGGCAGGCATTTCCCTGTGAAAGTACCGCCGGATCGCACCCGTCAGATCTTGGGCGTCGGTTTTACCACGCACGTTGCCAACCTCTTCGAGGAGAGCAATCCTCATCGCGACCAACGTGGCGATGTCTTTCGGTTCCGCCCGGCGAACCTCTGTCTTTGGCGCGGACTTTTTTGTCATCGGGGCCCTCTCTCGGAAAAGGCGTCGACAACCATGCAAAAGAAAGCACTCAAGGATCGGTCCAGGAATGCTCGAGCCCTTTGATCAGTTGCCACATGGCCCGATTGAGGGGAGTCGGCACGCCGGTCTTCTTGCCCCATTCCACAATCGCGCCGTTCATGAAGTCGACCTCCGTTTTCCGTTTGGCGAGCACGTCCTGCAGCATGCTGGCTTTGTGCTTGCCCGGAGCGCTTGCCCCCTTTTCGATCAGCGCGCGCGGCTCGCCGTGAAGTTCGATGCCCAAAGCCTTGGCCACCGCTTCCCCTTCCGCGATGAGGTCATTAAACAGCGCAGCGGTCGATGGAAGGCGTGCGGCCGCGCGATGGTCGAGGAGCGTCAGTGCGCCCACGGGATTGCTCGCGGCATTGAAGATCAGCTTCGTCCACTGGGCGCCCCGTGCGTCTTGGAGCGGAATAACGTGCAGGCCGCCGCGATTGAGCAGGTCTGAAAGTCTCTGAACAAATTCATAGGGCGTGTTCGTGGGCTCGAACGGCCCGATCCAGGTGTCGCCGCTAATGTCAAAGCCGACGTGGCCGGGCTCGATGAGGTGGCCTGCCGGAAACGTCGTGCCGCGAATCACGTATTTGACGTGCTCAGCAAGAATCTCTTCGTTGCCAACGCCGTTCTGAACAGAGCACACCGCGCTGGCTGGACCGAAGAGGTGTTTTGTTTGCTCGATGGCAGGGCGCGTGTGCGTGCTTTTCGTGGCAACGATGCCAAGATCGCAAGCCGGAATCTCCCTGGCGTCCGCCGTCGCGTGCAACCGTACGGTAAAATCCGCCGCGCCGCTGAGGCGCAGGCCCCGCTCATGAATGGCACGGATGTGCTCTTTGTTGACGTCGTAGGCATGAACCTCGACTTCCTCCACTCGCGCAAGATGCGCCGCAAAGATGCCGCCAATCGCGCCGCAACCCACAATCGAGACCTTCACGCTCATGCGGGCTCCCTTGCCGCAAGTGCCGCGAGCGAGGCGGCAAGCAAGTCTGGACGAGAAAGGAATGGACAATGCCCCCCGGGAATCTCGATCGCTTCGACGCCGAGCAATCTCCGGCTCGCCTCCCGCGACCATGCCGGGTTCAAGGTGCGGTCCTCGGCGCAAACGATGGATTGGCTGGGGACTGCGGGCCATTTCTCAAGCGGCGGCGGTTCCGTGGCCACGCGGTTTGAGGCTTGCGGGCGCAGATGGGCGATGGCCTCCTCGGCCAGCGTGCGATCGCAGTCGTGAAAGAGGTAGTCGAGCGCATGCTGGCGATTCCGCGATGGATCCTTCCCGGGCCAGTCCGGCTGAAACATGTCGCATTCTTCCCCGCGGAAACGGTCGAGCAAGCTCTTCCCCAGTTTGGGGATGGCCGCCGCAAGAAACACCAGCAGCTCGACGGGGCGGCGAGAAGCGACGACCGGAATCACCATTCCCGCCATCGAGTGCCCAACCAGAATGGGTGGCTCCTCCAGAGTCGCGAGCGCCCTTCGAAGCGCATCGGCATATTCGCTCGCACCGGCATTGGGATCAGCGAGTGGCAAATCCATCGCGACGACGCCGTGGCCCTCTGCGCGCAACAAAGGGGCCACCTTGTGCCAAACCCAGGCATCCTGGCAAGAGCCATGGACCAAAGCAAAAACGCTCATGCCCGCTTCGAAACCTCCGCCCCAGAGTAGAACTTCCACGGCACGCTCGCGAGGCAGTGGCCCTCTTTCTTGCCAATGCGGTATGTGTCTTGCGTATAGAGACATACCTGGCCGTCCTGATCCACAACCTGCGGATGAAAACTGCAAACCATGTTTTCTTTGAGCTCGATCTTGCTGTTCGCACCGATCGCGGGATGCTCGATCATGGTCAAGCCGATCGAATGGCCGGTGAGATGGCCGAGTGCGAAGCCGGCACGCTCGAACACGTCGGCAGCCGCCTTGTGGACTTCGGATGCCAGAACACCGTCGTGCATTTTTAGACGCGCCGCTTCCATCGCTTCCGGATAAACGTCGCTCATGGCGCGCGTGCGTGTGCTAGGCTGACCTTGAATGAGGGCCCGTGAAAATTCCACCCAATAGCCGTCCGCGCCTGTGACTTCAAGGGAATAAAGCAACAGATCGTCTGCCGCCACTTTGCGAAGCGATGGAACTTTGAAGTGTGCTTCCGCTTCGCCGCCTGCGCCGCTCAAGACGATGTTCATCATGCGCGGGCCGGCGCCGCGCGAAAAAAAACGCTCGACCGCCGGGGCCATGATTTCCGCCTCGGTCTTGCCGGGCTGATACGCTTTCAAAAGCGCATGGAAACCGTCCAGGATAATTTCCATGGCGTCGCTGACACCTTCGAGCTCTTCTTGGCTTTTCACCGAGCGCGCCATATCGAACTGAAAATCAAACGGAACAAGCTCGAAGGAACCTTGCCCGAGCTCGCGATAATCGCGCGCGGCCATGATGAAGTCCAGCCCGTAAACGCCGACGCGCTTCCACTTCTTCTCTTCGATCTTTTCGCGAAGCCATTTGCCAGGAATCTCCGCCCAAACCTGGTCGCGAACCCAAGGAGCCTTTTTGTCGCCGATCCAGCGGGCCTCGCGAGGAAAAATAAGCGTGGGCTCACCGTCGAGGGGCAGCAAAACATAGACGTAGCGATGCACGATTTCGAAACCGGAGACGTAGCGGATGGCGCCCTCGAACCCTGCGTATTGGTTGCCGCAAACAATGAGAGCATCGACATGGCTGCCAAGCATGGCTCGGCGGATGTTGGTGTAGCGGCGGCCGATCTCTTTTGGCGTGGGTATCACCGGCTCTGCCCTCCCTATCCATGCGCTCCGCAAATCTCAGCAGCCGCCAGGGCATAAATTTTCGCGGTATTGAGAAGCGTCTCAATTGCCACTTTTTCTCCTTCCGTGTCTCGCGGGCCGCTGGACGGCCCATAGTTCAGCGTTTCGATGCCGAAGCGCGTCATCACCGAGGCATCGGAGTCCCACAAAACGGTGGAGTGTTTGGCGGGTGTGCCCAGAACCCGCGCGTGGCAGGCTTCCACGGTTTTTACCAGCGGATGGTCTTTGGAGATTTCCGCGCCGGGAACCGACACAAAAGTCTCGTACTCTACCGCGTAGTCCGGATGTTTTTTGCGGAGCTCGAGGACCAGTTGTTTGATGGCTATGCGCACTTCTTTGAGTGGCGTGGTGGGAGGCACACGCACATCGAGAAAGACGTCGGTGCGTTCCGGAGTCCGGCTTACGCGCCAGGGAACGCCTCCGCGAATGCATCCGACGTTTACCACCCCGGGCAAGCCGTCGTACGTCGCCTTCTTCTCCCAAGCGGAAATCCAGTCGTAAACCGCGGGCAAGATTTCCTTCATGCGAAACACCGAACTCAAATCCTGCTTGCCGCGCGTGAAGCCCGTGTGCACGTAGTGGCCATGTACCGAGAGGCGCACCCACACCGTCCCGTAGTGACCGAGCACCAGCTGCAGATCCGTAGGTTCGCCGAGGAGGCACATGTCGGGCAGCACGCCATGGCTCACCAGGTGATGCGTCCCCGCGCCGTAGCCGCGAAACTCCTTGCCGACGAATTCGTCGCTCCACTGGGTTTTCTCGATCTCGCCGACCACCGCAGCAATGATCAATTCGCCAAGCAACTTCACCCCGGCGCGCTTCAGCGCCTTTACGGCTTGCGTGTAGCAAACCAGCGCGCCCTTCATGTTGTAGATGCCCAGCCCGTAGATGAGCCCGTTCTTGACGATGGCTTTCGGTTTGTACCCGATCCCGGTTAAGAATTCTTCGCGCCCGGTGTTCGAAGTATCCATGTGGCCGTTGAACATCAGGCTTTGACCATTGCCCGTGCCTTCCCAGTGGCCAAGCACGTTTGCGCGCCCCTCTTCGACCTCCTGCCAGGTAACCTGAAGTCCCGCGGCTTCGAGCGCACCGCGCATGTAGCGCCCCATTTCGAGCTCTTCGCCCGTAGGACTCGGAATGTTGACCACGTCCGAGCACATCGCAACGAGCTCGTCTTCGCGAATCTGCGACAAGATCGCTTTTGTCAAATCCTCATTCATGGTGTCCGTTTTTCCTCGCACGGATGACGTTGCCATCGCGGCCTCACAAACGGAAATCGTCAGGATACGAGCACAGCTTCTCACAGCCGCTCTCGGTCACCAGAAAATTGTCTTCCAAGCGCAATCCACCACCGCCTTCCCAGTACACACCTGGCTCGATGGCCAAAACCATACCGGAGCGCATCGTACCGGGAGCCGCCTGATGGGAATACGGCGGCTCGTGTGCGCGAGCCCCCACGCCGTGAGCGACAGGATGGGATGGCTGGCCCGGATAACCGGCAGCCGCAATCCCTTTCCGCAGGATGCGATCAATATCCCCGAGCGGTGCTCCTTCCCGAACGCACGCGATTCCATCGGAGAAAATCTCGAGTAGCTGGTCGAGCAAACGGTTGTATTCCGGGGTGAGCCGCCCCGGACAAATGTTTTTCGTGAGATCGGTCCAATAGCCGTCGGCCGAGACCCAGATCTCCACCAGCGTCGGCTCGTTCTCGACCACCGGACGATGGCTGGTTGCGGTGAATGTCGCGATGCCCTTTCCCGACCAGACCAGCGTGAACGCCCGCGCCATCTCGACTTTTCCCTTGTAGCCGACGCCCAAGGCGTGGATGTGGCCTTCGATCAGGGCCGCCACTTCGCTTTCCTTCATTCCCGGCTTGCTATTCTTCCGCGCATGCTCCATGCCGAGGGCGGCCAATTCATTGGCAAGTCGCATGCGTTCAATCTCCTGCGCGGTCTTGATCATGCGCACTTCGGCAAGCAGCGGTGCAGCGTCGATGACTTCGCGGCAGCTTGAACGAAACGCGTCGTAATAACCCTGCCAGTAAACCGTCGGCTCCCCCACCATGCGGTCGCAAATCTGCGAAAACTGCGAAAGCTCGATCCCCACGCGGGCATGGAGCTTCCGTTCGCGCAGAACGTCAACCGCCATTTCGACCGCGCGCACCATGGGCGGCCGCGGATCTTTCGCGTCGTAGAAATGGAAGAAGCGGACGTCTTTGTTCCACGCGGTGCGTTGCGCTTCGCGGAATTGCGGTTCGATGACCAGGAGCGTTGGATCGCCGTCGCGCGGAAAAATAACGAGGTCATATCCCTTCATGGTCCAGTAGTTCGTCAGGTAAAGAATGTTGTCGGGCGCGCGAACCACCACGGCATCGAGCTGGTGCCGCTCGAGAAGCTCCCGCACGCGCTTCCACTTCTCAGGGTCGATGGGATACCTCACTTGGCGGCCGCCTTTTCCTTGCCCTGGTAGGTCCAGGAAACCTCTTTGGCCTTGATCAGCCGATAAAGTGCGGTATGCAGTGGCGCCGGGATCCCTGCCCGCTGCGCCTCACGAGCGATGGCTCCGCCAAGAAAATCGACTTCCGTTTCAAGCTTGTGACGGATGTCATAGAGCATCGACGGTGGATGATCGGTCCGCGCGCCGAGCTTGTTCATCTCCCAGGGGTCTTCGTAGAGCTTCACACCCAGGCCCTCCGCAACTCGTTGGCCTTCTTCGATCAAGGCATGCAGCAAATGTCCAAGGTCGCTGAATTGCCTTTCTTCGGCAAAGTGGAAGCTGTGCGGAAGCTCCGTAAGCGCAGCGACAGCATTCACCGAAGAGTTGAAGATGAGTTTCGACCATTGTGCGGGACGGGCATCCTCTAAAGCCACCGCTTGCAACCCCGACGAATTGATAAGAGCCGCGGCCTCCTCGACCAACGAGAACGGCGTTTTCGTCCCCTCGAAGGGCCCCATCCACGTCGCCGTATCGAGTTCATACCGCACATGCGTGTCCGTAATCCGCGTCCCGCTCATGAACGTGGTGCCACGCATGACGTAGGTTTGCGCAATTTCGGCGATGACTTCTTCGCTGCCCAAGCCGTTTTGCGAAGAAAGAATCGCACCATTCTTGAAGAGATGAACGACGGGAGCCAGCGCGCTGCGCGTTTGTGTCGCTTTCGAGGAAACGATCCCGAAATCAAATTGTGGCAATGCCGAAGGATCATTTGTCGCCCGGACAGTCGCGTGGAATTCGTGTGTTCCGGAAACGCGCAAGCCATCCTGGTTGAGTGCGCGGGCATGCTCCCCGCGCCGCACAAACGCCCACACTTCTGTCACGCGCGCCAGATGCGCGGCGTACAAGCTGCCAATGGACCCGCATCCGATGATGCACACGCGCTTCATCTAGGTTTCCTGGCATCGCGGGAGAATCGCAGACATGACTCGCTAAGGTGGGGCGGTGCGATGCTCGACGCGAACCATCCCCGCGTAACCGCCGCTTTCCGCCTTTCGCAGCGCATCAAAGAGCGAAGCGCCGGTGTTGTGCGAATCGTCGATGATCACCCCGCTCGGATAAAGGGCGTCCTGAAGCGCCGCGCAAATCGTGTGCACCGGAGCCGCGCCGCCTTCGCCCATGCCTTTCGCCCCGTTTAAGGTGAACGGCGAGGGCGATTCCATGTGAGCGTAGAAAAGCTCCGGCATGTTCAGTGCCGTGATCGGCGTGTAATCGCTGAAGGTCGCCGTTAACAGGTTGCCGTCGGAATCGTAAGCGCAATTTTCGAGTAGCGCTGCGCCGATGCCATGCGCCGACGCTCCGTGGACCTGCCCTTCGACAATCCGCGGATTCACGGCTTTGCCGCAGTCATCTACGCAGGCATAAGCCAGGATCTTTGGTTGGAAGGTCTCGCGGTCCACTTCGACGACCGCCGCGTGGATTTGCGCGGCATAAGTCAGCGTGAGATTGCCGTACTTGCGCTTGACATCGGGAATCTGGAAGTTCGCATGAAAAACGTGCCGGCAGTTGAGCGTAATGTCCCAAAGTGACTCCGGCATCCCCGCATTATTCACATTGACCAGGTTAGCCAGCGCCCAGTAATTGATGGTTTTTTGCGTTCCTCTGACCCTCACCTCCGGCCCCTGGCTGCCGACGCCGAACTCCAGATCCTTTTTCTTGGCTTCGAGTTTCCACGCCGCGAGCCTGCTCAATTCCACACGCAGCTTCATGGCCGCGCCGTGAATCGCCGTCAGGCCAGTCACGGCAAACTGGCTTGCGTACGTCCCGGTGTGACCGGTATAGGCGTTGTGCGCCGTGTCGAAGCCAGGCCGCACATTCACCAGATCGGGCGTGATGTTGAGCGCGTCGGCGACCACCTGTGCGGCAGCCGTCTCGTGCCCTTGCCCCTGGGGCACCGAACCCATGCTGACGACCACTTCTCCGTAGATGTCCAGCTTGACGATGCCGACTTTGGACTGCCCCGAGAACGGTGCGTCGGGATTGATGATCCGCGCTTGCCCAAAATTGTTTGTGCCCGAATCGAGCGTGGAGCCGATCCCCATCCCCATCCAGCGCCCTTCCTCCCGCGCGGCAGCTTGCTTCTTCCTCCACGCGTCCCAACCGATCAGTTTTTTCGCCATCTCGAGCATGCTCGCGTAATCGCCCGAGTCGTACACGCAGCCGTTCGGCGTCTTGTAGGGCATCTCGTTCTTGCGAATGTAATTGCGCAGCCTCATTTCGTCGGCTGGAATCCCCAGCGCCTGTCCGCAAATATCAATCACGCGCTCCATAAACCACAGATGCTGCATGCGCGAGTAGCCGCGATTCGGGCCTACCGGGCATTTGTTTGTAACCACCTGATGCATATCGATGCGGATGTTTTTCACCCGATAGGTGGCGGGAAGCACCTGCGCCCAAATTACACAGCCCAGCGGCTCGTACCGCGGAAACGCCCCGCAATCGTCCACGTGTTTCGAATCGATTGCCGAAATGACGCCGTTTTCCTCCACCGCCACGCGCGTGTCGAGGAACGTGCGCTCGTTGCCGTGCGCGCTCGCCTGCATGTGCTCGATGCGCGTCTCGACCCATTTCACGGCGCGCCCGCCCGCCTTTCGCGAAGCTAAGGCGCAAACCGCCATGTATGGATAGCTCGTAATCTTGATCCCGAAGCCCCCGCCGATGTCGAAACTCTTCATATGAATCTGATCGATGCGCACACCCAGCGCCGGCGCCAGAAACTGCGACGCAAAGGAAGGAAACGTGTTGTTGCAGTGGTACTCGATGTCGCCGGAGCGCGGGTTCCAGTTCGCCAGGATGACATTGCACTCGAGGGGCGTGCTCGAAAAGCGATGGAAGTGCAATCGTCCGATGTCGACGACATGCGCCGCTTGCTTGAAAGCCTTTTCCACGTCCCCGTATTCAAAAACGCCGTGCCAGTTGCGGTTCGTGCCCATCGCCGGGTGCAGGAGACTTTCGTCCTCGAGCGCATCCTCCACGGTAACCACCGGCGGCAGTGGCTCATATTCGACCTCAACCAGTTCCGCGGCATCCTCAGCGGCGAGGCGGGTTTCCGCGACCACCGCGGCAACCGGTTCGCCCTGAAACACCACTTTGTCCACGGCCATCGGATAATCGGCAATTTTCTGCGCGCCGCCGGGTCCAATCTCGATGAACGGCTGGACTTGCTTCTTGATCTCTGCCCCGGTCAACGTGCAAACAACGCCGGGAAACTTTTCTGCCTTCGAAACATCGACCCGAGTGATCTGGGCATGTGCGTAAGAGGACCGGACAAACCGGATATACAGCATCCCGGGCATCTTTTCGTCGTCAACGAAGATGCCTTTCCCGCTGACCAGCCGGTTTTCTTCCTTGCGGCGGATGGGCCGGCCCACCCACTTCTCATTGGCGGTTTTGGCTCCATTCGTGGGAGACCTGTGCGCCGCCCCGCGCCCGGCGCCCTTCTTGTTCTTCGCGATGGTTTTTCGAGCCATAACAAGTTTCTCGTTTTCGCTCCTAGGCTAGGGCCCTCTGCAATCCATCAATCAGTTTCTGCACGTTTTTCTTTCCTAAAGGCTCGAGCAAGCCTCCGGCCAGCGAAATCACCCGTCCCAGCACGCTCGATTGCCCCGACCATTTCACTTTCGTCTGCCCCCCAGGCAGTTCCTCAAGTTGAAACTGCGCGCGAATCGTCGCCGACCCTCCCGGCACGTCGCCTTTCCCTTCATAAGCCGCCTGTCGCGGCCGCTGCTCGTCCACCAGCGTCATCCTTACCGCCGCCGTTCCTCGAATATGCGAAATTCCCACGCTCAGTCTCACCAGAAAATTCTTCCGATCCACAACCTCCATGCTCTGAAAGTCCGGCAGTAGCGGACAGAAGCGGTTTGGATCCACCAGGAACCCGTACACTTCTTCCGGCGTTTTCTTCACCGTGAAATCGCCGGCGAGCCGGATCTCCATCTCCTACCGTTTCTCCATTTCCGCGGCCGCCATGCGAATGGACTTGAAAATGTTTTGATAGCCGGTGCACCGGCAGGTATTCCCGGCGATGCCCTTCCGGATTTGCTCATCGGTCGGCTTGGGGTGTTTCCTTAGGAGTTCGACGGTCGAAAGCAAAAGCCCTGGCGTGCAGTAACCGCACTGCAATCCGTGGCATTCCGCAAACGCTTCCTGGACCGGATGCAGCTTGCCGTCATTCTCGAGCCCTTCAACGGTTGTGATTTCGGCGCCATCCGCCATCGGCGCGAACAGCGTGCACGATTTCACCGCGTGCCCGCTCAAGATCACCGTGCACGCGCCACAGTACGATGTATCGCATCCAACATGCGTGCCAGTTAGGTTCAAATGCTCGCGCAGGAACTCCACCAGCAGCGTCCGCGGCTCGACCTCCGCTTCGCGCGCTTCTCCATTCACGCGAACGCGTACCAGGATTTTCTTAGCGTCCGGCATATTCATGCCCCCCTGGGGCGGATTCCCCTCGCGCGCGCCGCGCCGCAATGCCGATGGCGCGTTTGACGAGCGTTCCCACGAGCACCCGTTTGTAATCTGCCGAGCCGCGCATGTCGCTTTGCGGGTCAGCCGCGGCTCGCGCCGCTTCCACGGCCGCGCGAATATTCTTCTCATCAAGCGAATTCCCGCGCAGCGCCGCTTCCCCTTCTGTTGCGCGAATGGGCTTGAGCCCCACGCAGCCCAAAACAATCCGCGCATCCCTGCACAAATGGCGGTCTTCGAGAGTAAGCTCGACCGAAGCACTCGCCGTGGGATACACCGGAGCGCTGCGCTTGAACGCCAAATGTGCGCCGCCGCTGCCCTTGGGCGGCACTTTCACATGCACTCCGGTGACAATTTCATCGTGCTCGAGCACCGTGGTGTAGGCATCCTGGATGAACGCTTCGAGCGGCACGGCGCGTTGGCCCCCCGGCCCGAAGCAAATGACCGAGGTCTCGAGCGCCAGCAGCGCGGTTCCCCAATCCCCGCTCGGGTCGGCTTCCGCGAGCGAGCCCCCGATCGTTCCCTGGTTGCGGACCTGCACGTCCGCGATCCCCGCCGCACAATCATGAAGGATAGCAATCGCGGAGGCGACCGTAGAATTCTCGATTTCAGCATGGCGTGCGAGCGCGCCGAACCGCAGCTCCCCGTTGGAGTTGTGGATACCGTTCAGCCCGGGAATGAAATTAATATCGACCAACGCCGCTGGCCGCGCCATGCGCATCTTCATCAGCGGAATCAAGCTCTGGCCCCCGGCGATGACACGCGTCTCTTCGCCAAGGTCCTCGAGCAGCTTCACCGCGTCTTCTAGCGAAGCGGCGCGATGATACGAAAATGGTGCGGCGTACACTTTAGATTCCACTCTTCCTTTGGCCGAGAGGCAAACGCACGGGTTCGCTGCGAATGGGGGTGGTCCACTCCAGCGCCGTCATTCTAGTTCGCTCGAAACCGCGTCGCAAGGCCGCGCAACCCTGACCTTACTACCTAGTCCCGCGTTGTCTTGCGGCAAAAAAGCGAATTCGCGCTCAGTTGCTGGTTTGCGCCCGCACAAATCCCAGAATCATTCCCCCGAGCGACACAATTACCAGCGCCGATCCCGCAACCGCCAGCGCGCGAGGCACAGACCCGTGGTCGAGCGTCTCGAGAAGCACGCCCACGGGAAAGAGAAACGAACCCAGCACCAGCGCAGCTGCCAAAAGCGTCTTTGCCTGCTCGCTGAAGCTCACGCGATCGAGCCCTATTCCCAAGACCATCAAAAGCATGGCAAGTCCGATCCAGTGTCCATGAACGTCGACGTGCCGGTCGTAGTCGTACTTCCGTTCCCGATACCGCTCGAGGGCGCTTTGCGCAACTGCGGCATGGCGTTCGGCCGCGGCCGTGAAGCTCGCCGTCAACGCTCCGGCAATCCCGTCGAGTTCCTGATGCTCGGCAAAAACCGCATACCAGCCCCCGTAAATCATCCCGACCAGCGCCAGGCCGATGCCACCGAGGATCAGTAGACGCCGCGCCGCGCTCATGCCCTTCTCCGTTCCGCGAATCGCCGAGCAGCATCGATCTCCCCGGTGTATCGCACGATCCCAATCCACATCGCAAGCAGGGCTAGGATGACCAGCAAGCCGCCAACATCGGCGATCCCGCCGGCAAAAAGCCCAAGCTTCAACTCCAGCAAGACGGACACCGGCAGCGCGAGCGAGCCGCAAAGCAGCACCCAGGCCCAATTCCGCTTCCACGACTCGCCGAGCCTGACATACGGCTGAAAAAACGCGAGCAGCATGGCCAGCAGTCCGAACTCAACGGCGTGCGCGTGGGTCGCGATGTTTACGGCCTTTTCCCCGGCCAATTGGCCGTACCCGCCGAGAGCACTATCCACGGCAGTCGCATTTTGCGCGCCGGCCGCCGTGCTCAACTCCGAAAGCAAAGAATAGTCGAGGGCTTCGTGCCGATAGAGATCAAACGCTGCGTAGTATGCTCCATGAAGAAAGCCGAGAAGCACCAGGGCCAGCCCCCCTGCAAAGAGAACGCGTCCCGAGCGGCTGCGATCGTTGAGCAGGGCGTCTTCTAGGGGGGTACGTGGCATCCGCCGGAAGTGTCGTGCGATTCCAAACAACCAGGCAACGGTCGCGACGATCACCAGCCCGCCGCCGAAATCAGCGAAAATGCTGGCCCAGCCGATCGCCTCGAGCGGGCTGGAAGTCAGCCCCACGTAGTGAATCAGAAAAACGCCTACCGGTAAGAGCCATGCTGCGAAAAGAAAAAGCCACGCTACCTTTTTTCTGGTGCTGTCACGGAGCGCCACCCACGGCTGAAGGATCCCAAGCAGCAACGCCAGGTAGCCAAAAGCGATCATATGGACGTGGGTATCCACTTTGGTCCCGCGATTCTCGAGAAAGCTCCCTACGGATTGCAAGCTCAAAACGACCGCGTTCTCATCTCCCGCGATCGCCGCGTGCGCCGCTGCCGACAAACTTTCGGCAACTTTCGCGGCATTCTGATGCAAAACAAAAACCGCGAAAATGTCCCCGACGAGCATCCCAACAAGAATCAACGCGATTCCACCGAGCGCCAGCAACCTCCGCGCCGACAAAGGCGCAAACGTTTCGACGTATGCAGGCCCAGCCGCCCCGGTTGCCGTGGTGTTTTCGGATGCGCTCGGCGAATTCATGGAACCTTGGTTTCTGGTCGTTGCATACAGTCGAAGGGACTCGAGTTCAAGACACGGCGGCCATTCCGCGAAACGCCGGCATGACGCGCTCCGCAAAAATCTGCTGTGTCTTGATGGATTTCCAGTGTTCCAGCCCGCCGAAATTCGACACGATCGCCAACTCGCCGATCCCGCCCTTGTCTTGCAAATTCCTCACCTGGCGAATCACTTTTTCCGGCGTGCCGATGAAACCGATTTCCTGCTCCACAATCTCCTCATACGTGAGCTTCGTCAGCGACTCGAGCGCCCCGCTCGCATAAAAACCATAGCCCTTCGCGCGAAGCTCGGCTTTGACGGCTTCATCCTCGAGCGACTCGACTGGGGAAGCGTTGAACGCAAGAAAATTGTGCAGCGCTTTCTCCGCTTCCTTCCTGATCTGTTTCTCGTCGTCATCCAAATAAACCGGCCGGATATAAACGATGTTGGGCTCGTTTCCGTGCGTCGCGCAGGCCCTTTTGTAAACCCCCAGCGGCGTTTCGAGCACGCTCCAGGGAAGCAACGGCGGCACAAAAATACCCCACCCGCGCTGGCCTGCCATTTCGTAGGTGATGTCGCTCGTTCCCCCGGTGAAAAGCGGTGGATGCGGCTTCTGAATCGGCTTGGGGACCACGGTCAGGTCTCGGAATTGGTAATACTGGCCGTTGTACGAGAATTTTTCCTTGGTCCAACTTCCGATCAAAATGTCGATCGCCTCGTCGTAGCGCGGACGGCTTTCTTCTAGCGGAACATTCGACGGGCCATAAAGCCACGCATGACCGCGCCCCAAGCCGCATTCCAGCCGTCCCCGCGTCAGGATGTCAGCTTCCGCGATCTGTCCCGCCAGCCGCATCGGGTTTTCCAGTGGCAACGTGTGCAGCGCGACGCGCAATCGGATCCGCTCCGTGCGCTGCGCGGCCGCCGCAAAAAGTGCCAGCGGATTCGCGGAGATCGAGAATTTCTGGAAGAAATGATGGTCAATGATCGAGTAGACGTCAAAGCCCGCCGCGTCCGCGTGCTCGATCTGCCGGAGAATTTCCCACGTCATCGTCGCGTGGGATTTTCCCGGTGGCGTCTGCATCTCGGCGTAGATGCCGAATCGCATGTTTCCTTCTGACTCCTCGGTTTCAGTTATACAGGCGCAGCGGCTCTTTGCCGCATTCACCCGGAGTTCCCGGGGATGGCCGCGCCGCCCTCACTCGGGCCGCCTACCAGGTATACCGCAGTGCCAGTTGAATCTGCCGCGGATTGAAAACCGCGCGCGGGGTGCCGTAATTCGGGTTTGGCGAGCCTTCCAAATAGAAATTGCTAAACCCGGTGCACGCCCCAGGCAGCGGCGTAACGTTACAAAAGTCCGCTGCTCCATACACCGTGTTGAAGTACTTGATGTTGACGTGGTTCGCCAGGTTGAACGCTTCCGCGATCACCTGCAGCGACTGGTGCTCACGGAAATGAAACATACGCGAGCCGCGCAGGTCGACAGTGTAAAGGTTCTTGCCGCGGAACGTGTCGCGTCCCTCGATTCCCACGCGATCATTGTTCCCAAAGATGTCCCCGTTGGCGTCAAAGCCCGCAAACTTGGTGAAGAACTCCGGCGACTGCAGCGTGATGATGGTGCTGAGCTCGTAGTCGCGCAACCATAGGCTTCCGGCGGTCGGCGACGCTAACGTGCCATTGAGCACGAAACGTTGCCGGATGTCGTCGGCCGAGTTGGCTTTTTCTCGGTTGAAGTTCCCGCTGTCTTGCGGAATCAGAACGAAGCTGGGATTCGGACCGTCGTCGATCGAGTGCGCGTACGTGTAGCTGATCCCCGTGCTGAAGTGGTTGCCGAGACGCTTGTTCATGTTGACCAGCAACCCGTTCCAATTGGAGCTCCAACGCGAGGTGGCCTCGAAATACACCGCGTAGTTTTCCGGGCAGGTGATCCCGTTCAGTTCACAGGCGGTCCCCGGTAGGCCGTCAAAAACCGAATTCGAGTAAGTGTGGCCGCAAGCCGTGCCAGTGGCAAGATTGGGCGCCGCGAAGTAGTAGTCCTTGCATCCCGCTCCGCCCGTGGAACCATGTACCAGCACTTGCCCCTGGGGCTGGGGCTGATTAATGTTGTAGAAACTTCCGAGATGCACGCCTTTCACTCGCAGATAGCTAACGCTCACGGTGGTGTCTTTGAAGGGATTAAATTCGAGCGCCAGGCTCGATTGGATGCCGTAAGGGTTCTTGTGGTTCTTGTCGAAGCGCACAATCGTGGATGGCCCAAAAAAACCGCAAGTCGCCAGAAAACCTGATGGGCAGAACGCTGCGGGCGCACCATCCGGATACTCGCCGCTCTGCAAGAGGTCATTGATGGCCGTATTCATGATGCCGGCGCCGCTCGCGAAGGCGAACAGTTTCGTCGTGCTGTTCAAGTTATCCAGCTCCGGATGCCCGGGGTACCCGCTTTCTCCTCCGCAGGACGGGATCTGGCAAGCGAGCAGCGGCGACGGAATGATTCCGTGGAACAAGCCCGAGCCCGCGCGGACCACCCAGTGCCACGCTCCCCCCACGTTGTAAGCGACGCCCAAACGCGGATCAAAATTCTTGTACGGATTATTCAAGGCGCTGGATGGCCAGGTCTCGAAGTCCCAGCGCAGCCCATACGTCACCGTCAGCTTGTCCGAGGCGCGCCATTTGTCTTGGATAAAGAGGCCGTTGTAGGTGTGGTTCATGGAACCTTTGGCTTCATTGCGAATGTCGGTGGGAATCGCGCCGCCCTGGTAGACCTGGGCGAAGTTCGGTAGCTTCGGTTCCAGAAAATTCGGCGCCTGAAATCGTTCGAAGAAAATGACAAACGGGTCGGGGCAGGTCGGCCTGCCGCAACCGCTGACCGCTCCGTCCGTTCCAAGGAAAGCGCCCAAACTGGCGAAGTCCGCCTCGAAAGGATAGAACAGCGGGAAAGACTCCGTGGTCACCACGTAGTTCGCGTCTCCCCCGAAACTGACGGTGTTCTTGCCCAGGTTCATGGTGACGTTGTCTACGACTTCGCTGCGCTTCTCGACGTAGAAATCCGGGTTGCCGCGATTCACACCCACGGTGAACGTGTTGGACACTTCCAAGTGGGGCTGCGTGGTCGCCGTTTTGAAGTCGAAATTGCGCCGCGCGAACTGTCCGCGCAGTTCGTTCGTCACCTTCGGCGAAACGATCGAGACCAGGCTTCCGGCAAACGACTGGTCGTTGATCCGGTTGTTTTTGAACGCCGACGGCAGGTCGAACCCATCGTTGAGCGGCGACTGATTCAGCAGCGTGCCGTGATTGATGAAATACCGCAGCATTAGAATCTCGTGGTCCGAAAAGTTGTGGTCCAATCGCGCGAAAGCATTGTCGTAGTCCGCGGTGCGCAGCACGTTTAAGCCAACTGGCTCGGTTGGCAGCCCGTAGACGTTTTTCTTGACAAAGTTGATGGTGCCCGGAGCCGGGTTTGTCGCGTCTCCGATGTTGGCCAAAACGACGGAATTGTAGAAAGGCGATTCCCCGCGGCGCTGCCCTTCATAGTTGGCAAACATGAAAGTTTGGTCCTTCTGGATCGGGCCTCCAATAGCCACGCCAAATTGGTTCTGGCGCAGGGTGTTCAATCCGGGGGCCGCGAGGATGCTCGTCGCGTCCATCTTGTTGTTGCGGAAATATTCATAGCCGGTGCCATGCCAGTCGTTGGTCCCGCTCTTGGTGATGATGTTCACGATACCGCCCACCGCCCGGCCCATCTCCGCGCTGTAGTCGGTATTGATGACGCGGAATTCGAGCACCGAGTCCTGCGGCGGCGTTCCCCGCTGGATGCCGGATGCGGTGGACACGTCGTCCGCGCCGTCGACGGCAATAAAATTGAAATGGATGTTCTGCCCCGCGAAGGACAGTTTCGTCACCGGTTCGACGATCACGTCGGTACTGCCCGACGTGGTATCCCCGATCTGAACCGCAGGCGAGAGCAACGCAAAATCAATGAATTCGCGCCCGTTCACCGGCAGATCTTCAATCTGACGCTCTTGGATGACCGTGCTGACTTGCGTGCGCGTCGGTTCGGCCAATTCCGACGTGGCTCCGACTTCTACCTTCTGCTCCACGCTCCCCGGCGTGAGCGTGAAATCCAATTCTGCCGCTTGACCAACCTGCAGGGTAATCGTCCTCGTTTGCTTGCCGAAACCGGTGAAAACCGCGGAAACCGAGTAGTCCCCCGCAGGAAGCGCTGGAATCGCGTACTCCCCGGCGTCAGAGGCCTGGACCGAACGTGCGAATCCTGTAGCCGTGTTCGTGGCCGTCACGCTGGCCTTGCCTATGGATCCCCCCGAGGAATCGACGACCTTTCCTGCCAGAGTTGCATTTACCGCTTGACCGTAGGCACTCGAAGCCTGGAAGAATGCCGGGCCCAGAGTCGCCAGGACAGCAAAAACCTGCAAACACACAAGGTTCTTTCTGCTCACTCCACACCCCCTGCGGAAGGAAAGACTTCGTGCAGCCTATTCCCGCGGGGACAAACGTGTCAAGCGACTGCCAATCCCGTGTGACTGCCAATCCCGACTGCCAATCCCAAAGACGCGGCTTCAAAAAATCTTCGGCACCGCCTAGATTGTGGGCCGTTCCGTTTGCCAAGTGTGCCAGTATCCTCAGGTAGCGCCCCGCCGCCCTCGGGGGCGCCGTTATCGCAGTCGCGAGCAAAAAAGACAGGTGAACGAATGACCAGACAAATAGGCATCGTTGGTGGGACGGGGCCGGAAGGTTCCGGGCTGGCCGCGCGTTGGGCGGCCGCAGGCGAGCACATTGTCATTGGCTCGCGCGACGCGAATCGCGCGGCGGAGACGGCAAGGGTTCTCCGCGCGCGTGTCGGATCGAGCGCGAAGATCGAAAGCGCCGACAACGCTGGCGCGGTTCGGCAGTGTCAAATCGTTGTGCTTACGGTTCCCTTCTCCGGCCAGGCCGCGCTCCTGAAACAACTCAAACCCCACTGGAGGCCCGGCCAAATTCTGATCGACGCGACCGTTCCGCTGGCCGCAGCGGTCGGCGGCGCGCCATCCCGCATGCTCAACGTATGGCAAGGCTCAGCCGCACAACAGGCTCGTGAACTTGTTCCCGAATCGGTGGCCGTCGCAGCCGCGTTTCACAACGTGAGTGCGGAACTGCTCGCGCAATCTGGAGCGGTCGATTGCGACATCCTCGTGTGCAGCGACGACGACGAAGCAAAGCGAGTCGCAACCGAACTGGCAGAGAAAGTTCCGGGCGCCCGCGCTATAAACGGCGGCAAACTCGAAAACGCCCGCATCGTCGAATCCATAACGGCCTTGCTGATCGGCCTGAACGTGCGTTACAAAACGCATTCGGTCGGCATTCGATTTACCGGCCTGCCCCGGTAGCTCTCGACCTTCAAGCAGGGCCTGGTCATCCCTGCTTACCGCGCTGCGAATCCGTCCGCTCGAGCTAGCGCGTTCATTTTCTTCCGCACCGGCGCCGAAACAAAATGTTCCCGTCGAACGAACTCCGGATACAGCGCCAGCCTCTCACGGAGCACGAACCCTCTGGCCTCCGTCTCTTCTTGCAACGTCGCAATTTGCGGCCACGCCGCTTCTGGATTGATGAAGTCCCTCGTCACCGGGGAAATCCCGCCCCAATCATTGATGCCCGCGTCGAGCAATCGCGGGAAATCTTCGTAGCTTAAATTCGGAGGCGCTTGCAGATTCATCTCGGCACCAAGAATCAGCCGGGCAACCGCAAGCGTCCTTAACATTTCCTCGAGGGAAGGCTCGAGGTGATGGGCCATCGGAATGTCCGGCTTGGCGCGAAAGTTCTGCACGATCACTTCCTGGATATGCCCGTAGTTTTCGTGCATTTCGCGGATCGCCAGCAGCGAATCGATGCGCTCCTCGATCGTTTCGCCGATCCCGATCAGAATGCCGGTGGTAAATGCGATCGAGCGCTTCCCCGCCTCTTCCATCGTGCGCAGTCGCAGCGAAGGGACTTTGTCCGGCGCACTCGCATGCGGTAGGCCGTCGCGCATCAGCCTCACACTGACGGTTTCCAACATCAGGCCCACACTGGCGTTGGATTCCTTGAGCTTGTCGAGCGCCGCACCGTCCATCACGCCGGGATTCGCGTGCGGCAAAAGCCCCGTCCGTTCCAGCACCAGCTCGCACATGGCCGCCAAATAGTCGAGCGTGCGCGCGTGACCCTGTCGGTCGAGGAATTCCCGCGCCTCGGGAAAGATTCGCTCCGGCTGATCCCCCAGGCTGAACAGGGCCTCCTTGCACCCGGCGCGCCGCCCCTGCTCTGCCAGCGCTAGCACTTCGCCCGGGGTCATGAACTGCGCGCCTGGCTGCCCCGGATCTTTCCGAAACGTGCAGTACGAGCAATAGTCGCGACAGAGAGTAGTCAGCGGAATGAATACCTTCTTCGAGTAGCTGACGACCTTGCCTTTCCCCTGGCTCCGCACCTCACTCGCCGCTTCCAGCAGTTTTTCGAGCGAAGCCGCCTCAGCCAGGGCGGAAGCCTCCTCCCGGCTCACACCCGCCCCGCGTCGCGCCCGGTCCAGTGTCGTCTCCACCTTTTTGCTCGCAATCCCCTGCATCGTGTAAAACGCCTGCCCCTCTTTTCGCTTTCCTCGGCAGTTTCGCTTACCTACCCCGCGATGCGCAAACAGAGTCCCGGTGGGCAGTGGAAGGTCTGTAGCTTACCCGAAGAGTCCCGATGCTGTTGTCGGCAAGGCTTGATGATAGTCACCGGCACTTGCGCATGCCAAAGCTTCCGAAAGCAAATTCCCGTCCGGCGGCCAACGCGCGCCTCAAGAGGAAAACCTCGACAGGACGAGAGGGTCATGTCAACTGGCCGGTCGGGAAGGCGGATCGCCAAGAGGCCGTTAAGAGGTGAATGCGGTGAAGCATTTGAGGGGTACCAGCGCGGTCTTGCCGTAATGCTCGCCTTCGAGGATGCGGACAAGGCAACGGGACGCGGTTTGCTGGACCTCCAGAATCCTTACGGGAGTTCCTTTGGGGACGATAAACACCTTTTGAGCGGCAATGAGGAGTGACAATCCCACATCATCATTTACGGCATCGAGTTTTTCTCTTTCGGCAGCGGACTCCTCGTCAGCAGACACCAAAACAAAGGTCGGTTTGCCTTCCATAGAGACCCGGGCTACACGCCCGACCCAGGATGAAGCAGCCGCAGACTTGGTACTTGGCCGAGAAACGGACGGGGTTGGCGTTGGGCCCGGAGATGGCGGCTTGGCTGGCTGCTGGACGGTACCGATAAACCGGTAACCGCGCTTGGGGAGAGTTTCGATGAAGCGCGGATTCTTACTGTCATCACACAGCGCCTGGCGCAGCTTTCTGATAGCGGTGTTGAGGCTGTGCTCGAAGTCCACAAAGGTATCCGCAGGCCAAAGGCGTTTCTGAAGGTCTTCGCGGGCGACGACTTCTCTCGGATGTTCCAGCAGCATGGCGAGAACCTGAAACGGCAGGTCTTGCAGCCTGATCTTGTGCCCCGCCCGGTACAGCTCGCCGGAGCGGAGATGCACTTCGTAGGCGTTGAAGCGCACTACCTCCGTGCTGGCTGGTGTCATTCCAATCCCTCTGTGTGCGACGAATATAGCACCATCGCGCCAAGCCGCGGCACAAGGAGTTCCTTGGGACTTCGGTCTGCCATCCATAATGAAAGAGCACAGGGGCCTGCCGTTTTCAAGCGGCAGCGGCATGCGCTACAGCTCCTCCCGGTAACTCCCGTCGGTGAAACTGGACTGGGTTCGCGTGAAACTGGTTCGACGAGGCTACCAGCCCGAGACTCGAATGAGCCGACGTAAAGCTACAACGTACGCGAAGCCGCCCGCATTTATGTGGCGGAGTTGTCACCATGTTTTATAGTGCTCCCAGCCGTTAGTTCGCTTCACCTGGAATACAGCTTCAGGGTAGCTCAAGGCGAGGTGGGCGAACCGGTCACCATGGTTGCCGGCCTCATCCGGGCGAGGCCCGCGCGGTCCCTTCCCGAACCGAGTACGGCAACCCGACGGGAATCCCGCGAAGTCTTGTAAGCATTCCCGTTTGTTTCTTCGGGTGAGTCTTTGCGACCGAATCTGGCGGTCGTTTAGAAGTCCGGACAGAACATCACTTTTCGGGGCGGGCCAAGTACAAGGAACCGAGGAGCGTGAAGACCAGCGCTCCGACTCCCATGAACAGGGCGCTCTGGCTTAAAGCGCCGGCTGGCCAAAGCTCATGGTTGGAAAGAGCGGTGATAGCCGATGCAAGGTAGCCTCGCGCGAATACGAGCCACAGTCCTGCCGCGGCAAGCCCCCCATAGCCCACTTTCCTGACCAGCGCAATCGACTGGGTCGCTCGTTCCACGGCCATCTGCTTGCGGGCAAGTTGTGCCTTCCACCAGAGAGAGTCGGCGTCCGGCAGCACACACTCAGCCTTCTTGCGTGCCAGTAAGAATTGCGATACGAGGAGCGTATCAGCGCAAATTGTGCAACTGGCCGCATGTCTCGCGAGCTCAGCCTGCAATGTGCCGCCACGCAAGGCGCTGGTGATTTCCGCTTCCTTGTCGCAATGAAATCGGTTCATAACCTCACTTTGCCTCCGGTTTGGGAACGTTCTTCGAGCACGCTGGCTAGTTCGCGGCGCGCACGAAATAGCAATACACGAATGCTGGCTACTTTCAGTCCCGTCAGGCGGGCAATCTCCCGGTGGTCGAAGCCTTCCACGTGAGCGAGCCACAGCAGTTGACGTTCGCGGGGCTTTAACTGTTCAAACGCCCGACGCACATCGGTGCGCGTTTCTGGGTCATCTTCCCGGGATTGCGCAATCGTGCTACTGGTGTCGGGAGCCTCTCTGCTAGGCCATCGATCACGCAAGAGATTCGTGGCGATCTTGAAGAGATAACTCCTGCTTTCCGCCGCATCCATTTCCGGCAACTTGGCAGCCAGGAAACGGCAGTAGCTCTCCTGCAGCAAATCATCGGCGACGTCATGGCGTCCCGATGCCCGCATAAGATAAGCCCACAGCGAACGGTTGGTCCTGCTGTAGAAAACGCGGAATGCTTCCCTGTGCAAGCCCGGCTGGTCAGCCGGGTTCGCAAGCGAGGCGCTGGGCTCGGAAAGCTCGATACTAGCCGAGCGTGCTTGTGGCCAAAAGCGCATGGGCTACGGACGGTCGACCGTGCTCTCGGTCAGTAACCCGAACGATTTGGACAGGTAGTAAGACAGGGCCGCCGACGCTCCGAAACCGATGCCCAAGCTGAGAATGATGGCGCCGAGGACGAGGAAGCCTTCTTCGCCTCCGGACACTCTGCCACGCAGGAACAAGAGAGCGAGGGAAAGCAAGATGAGCACCACGCTGGCCTGCGCCGCGCCCAGAATCCGTCCGTAGGGCGTCCGCTGTTCCATCGTCAGCGACTCGAGGAAGCGCTTTCCCGCGTCGCTCTGGATATAGGCAAGTAGATCCTGACCGGAGCCGAACTTTTCGAGTAGCTTGGTCTGCAGCCCCGCCTGCAACTTCGCCGTTTTGTAACGGCGAATGGTCGAGAATATGGTCCAAACCACGAATCCTATCAAGCTAAAGAAAATCGGAAAGAGGACAACTTCGTCGTGCATCGTTAGCACCTTCCCTTATCGCGAGCGTTCAAACTAGGCCTGCGTGCTCTTCACAGGTTATAACTCCTGAAGGGGAAAATGGTTAACAGACCCGGGGCCGGGAGTCGCGGTTCCCCGGACGGCGAGCCCTGTTCCGAGCTTGCCGTCCCGCTCCTCATTGTCTGCTACTCAATTGCCCGCCGCCTCATTGTCGGCTACCCACCCGCTCTCACTTGGAGTTAAGCTGTGCTCTCTTGCACGGTCGACAAAGCGTCCCAGCCGGGAGGCATTCATGCAGCGAACTGGACCGGAGGTGATTGGCGCGCACTTGTCGTTGGCCAAGGCGGTGCCATTGACGGTGGCACTGGCGGCGGGAGCGCTGGTGCTCGGCGCGGCGGTTGTTTCGCCACGCCCGGCGATCAGCGACAGAGGGGACACGATAGATCGTGCCGCTACAACAGAGGCAGCGGCGGGGAATGACATCGGCGAGCTGCATGCCACGATACGCGAGTGGGACGTGCCGACCAGGGGGGCGCATCCGCACGATCCGGCGGTGGGCATGGATGGCGCGCTGTGGTTCACCGAGCAAATGCAAAACAAGATTGGACGGCTCGACCCGGCCAGCGGCGCGTTCAAAGAATTTTCCTTGAAGGTGGACAACTCCGGCCCGCACGGCCTGGTGGCCGATTCCGAAGGCAATATCTGGTTCACCGGGAATTTCGCGCATTACATCGGCAAGCTCGACCCGCAAACGGGCGAAGTCAAAGAATACAAAATGCCCGACAAGAAAGCCGAGGACCCACACTCTTTGGTCTTTGACCCGGACGGCATCCTATGGTTTACGGTGCAAGTCGGCAATTTTGTCGGCCGGCTGGATCCCCGAAGCGGGAAAGTCGAGTTACAAAACGTTCCGACGGCCAACGCTCACCCATACGGAATTCAGGTCAACAGCCAGGGCGTGCCATTCTTCTGCGAATTCTTTACCAACAAGCTTGCCAGCATCGATCCCAAGACGATGGCCATCCGGGAGTATCCCCTGCCGGAAGGAGTGCGCCCCCGAAGAATGGCCATCGACGCGGAAGACCACATCTACTTCACGGATTTCGAGCGCGGGCATCTGGGCCGCCTGGACTCCAAGACCGGCGAAGTCAAAATGTGGGATTCACCTGGCGGCGGGAAATCGAATCCGTACGGCATCGCCATCACCCCGGACGGGATGGTTTGGTACAGCGAATCCGGTGTGAAACCGAACACCATAATCCGCTTCGACCCCAAGACCCAGACCATGGCCCGCAGCGACATTCCCTCCGGCGGGGGAACGGTGCGCAATATGGCTGCAACGGCGGACGGGCGGGTGTATATTGCTTGCAGCGGAGTGAACAAGGTGGGTGTCGTCGTCCCCACCCGCTGACCACCCTTCCAAGGCAGCACCTCACTTGCCGAGGAGGAACGATGTCCGGACCAGCCCTTAAACCCCAGGAACAAACCTGCCAGGGAATTTCGCGCGTAGACGAACCCTGCGACAAAGGCGCCCAGCAATATTGCGAGCGCTGCGGCCAGTGGTTCTGCCGCACGCACTACCCCGACCCCGAGTGGCATGCCTGCGCGCCCGAGCAGGGCCACGTCTAAAAATCCCTCGACGGGTGCCACCGCCCGACGGGTGCAACGGGCTCCTGAGGCCCGCGAAAGTAGGCAAATTGAACAGCACCCTACCTCTGCGTTCTTGACGGAAACGAAGGCATTGGTTAGCGTCAGGAATGCGGAGCGCTTTTCCTCCGCGCGCGTGAACCGCCGCGACTAAGGACGCTAAACAACGCGTCTCCCGAGCGCCGAGCGCGCAACTTCGCCGACGAGAGAGCCTCTTGGCCAACGCGATCATCACGCTGACGACAGACTACGGCACCAGCGACCACCTGGTAGGCACGCTGAAGGGCGTCATTCTCAAGATCAATCCCGACGTGACCGTAGTGGACATCACCCACAACGTCACTCCGTTTGACCTGCTCGACGGCGCGCTGGCCATTGGCTCCGCGTATTCCTATTTTCCTCCGAAAACCGTTCATGTCGTGGTTGTGGATCCCGGCGTCGGCACGGAGCGACGGCCGCTGCTGGTCAGCGCGGGCAATCAATACTTCGTCGCGCCGGACAATGGCGTTCTCTCCGTGGTTTACGAACGCGAAGTGGAGAACCTGGTGGTGCGGCACGCCAACGCGGAACACTATTACCTTCAGCCCGTGAGCAAGACCTTTCACGGCCGGGACATTTTCGCGCCGGTGGCGGCGTGGCTTACGAAAAATTGGCAGAGCTCGAGCATGGGCGAGCAAATTGAGGACTACAAGCGTTTTGCTCTTCCCCGCCCCAAGGAAGCCGATGGCCTGGTTAAGGGTGTCATTCTGCGCGCCGACTCGTTTGGCAACTTGATCACTAATTTTCGGCAGGAAGATTTGCCGGAGAGCGCCCTCAACGGCGGCGCGATCAAGTTGCAAGCGGGAGCCCAAGCGGTCACTCGCTTCGTCGAAACGTTTGCGCAAGGCGCTGGCGCCGAGCCGTTTGCCTACTTGGGCTCGAGCGGCTTCATTGAAATTGGCGTCAACAGAGGCAATGCCGCGCGCACTCTAGGCCTAAACCGCGGCACACCCCTCGTCCTCAGCAAATAGCCCCCCGGCAGCCCGTTCGGTAGCGCCGGCTTCGAGTCGGGCGGTGACTATGCTGACGGATGCTTCAGAATCTCTGCCAAATCATGAAGCCGTGTGGCATCGGCCCGGTTTTTCGCCGTGGCCGCGTCCTGCTCCAAAGACGGCGCCAGGCCCTTTAACTTTCCGACGGTGCTCCGCGCCAGGTGCGAGGTCTCTGCGCCTCGGATGGCCTGCCGTAGGGCGGTAATTCGTTCCGCCGGCAAAGCCTCGGAACGCTCCAATTGATCGACGTACGCCTTGGCCACCACCAAGCTTCGAGGCCAGGAGATCTTTTGCTGGTTCTGCACATTCAACTCTGCGACGCGAAACGTTCTTGCTGCATCGATTTCGTTCTGCGTCAAGAACTTGGTCGCCGTGAGTTCAAACACGTCCAGGCCGCGCGCAATCTCGGAGCCGTAGATGTAGCCGTTGTACCAATAGGCCGACCATTCGCCGCCGAGGACCAGCATTTTGGGATCAATCGGCCCGCGGTCGAAGTAAGCGATCTCGAAAGGATGCTCGGGATCGGTGAAGTCCATCACGGAAACGCCGCCCTGGTACCAGGCTTGCACCTCGATATCGCGGCCGGGAACCGGAACGAGCGAGCCGTTGTGGGCCACACAATTCTCGGTGTCACTCTGCGCAGCCGGCATCTTGTAGTAGTTCGCAAAGCTCAGCTTGTCGTCCTTCAAATGAAAGATGGCATCCGCGCCCCACTTGTTCGGATCGTTTGCACGGCAGCGTGCGCCCAGACCCCCGCCCCACTCGTCGGTAAACACGACTTTGTCCCCGTTGTTCGAGAACGAAGCGGAATGCCAGTAGGAATAGTTCGGATCGTTCACCGCGTCCACACGCTTTGGATGCACCGGGTCTTGGATGTTCAGCACAATTCCGTTTCCGGAGCACGCGCCTGCGGCCAACCCAATCGCTGAGTACACCGTGATGTCGTGGCATTGGTCCGTGTCCCGCGGTCTCTCGGCGCCTTTCTTGCCGTGAGTGCCGCCGTTATTCAGGCCGTTCATCGCACCGGTTCGCGGGTCGATGAACACGCGCGGACTGGAAACGACCTTTGCGTCTTGCGGCGCAGCCAGCGGAACTTTGATCACTTCAATGCGAAACAGCGCCGTATTCGGGTCCTTGTCCGGCGCTTCCCCGGAGCACCCCGCCAGTTCTTCCGGCTGACGCACAAAGGAGGTGCCCGACACGTAGATATAGACGTTGTCTTTGTCGTTCGGGTCGAGCACCAGAGTGTGCGTATGGGATCCGCGGCAGGTCTGCACCGCCGCCATTTGTTTCGGGTTGCGGATGTCAGAAATGTCGAAGATTCTCACCCCGCGGAAACGGTCCTTTTGCGCTGCCGGAATGCGACTTTTTTTTCCCTTGCCCTGGTCTTCCCCTGCGGGTGGAGGAGGCTCGGGCGGAAATCCCTGGACGCCGCAGTCCAACCTTCCATTCGGCATCTCCACGGACATAAACAGCAGGTTCTTGTGCACCGACACGTCCCCTTGCCCGCCCGGGCACACCATGGAAGTCAGCAACGTGGTTTTGCCCGGATTGGAAATGTCAAAGATATTCACGCCATAGAAATTTCCCAAGAACAGGTGATTGCCCTGGAACGCAATGTCCGAGTTCCCAAAAGCCAGCTGTGCGACCGCCAGATGCATTTCCTTAGGAAGCTTCGCCACGAGGTTGCCAATGCCCATCTGGCTCATCACCTTCTGGACTTTCGGATCATCTGGATCCGAGCTGCCCAGTTGAAACGCGTCCGGCTTCTTGACCAGGGTCAGATGCCTGATGCCCATCGACGCTTCGCCAGCGTCATACAGCCCGGGCGCTAGCTTGGCGCGCGGATCGTTCACATCCGACCCGGTCATCCCCGGCGGCAACGCCGGAGCAGGTTCTGGAGCGAAGGGATTCGCGTTTTCGTCGTCCTCTTTGTCTTTATCTTTGTCCTTGTCATCTTTGTCCTTGTCCGCGGATTGCTGTGCCGTCGCCTGAGCCGGCGGAGGGGTGGCCGGCGCTTTACTTTGCGCCTGTGCCTCGACTCGGCTCGCTCCGAAACAGCAACATAGCGCGGCCAGCACCATACAAAAAGAACCTTCAGCCAGTCGGTTCATCGTTTCTCCTCTGCTTCTTCTTTCCCGAGCATCCCCTGCATGATCCGGATCTCGGCCCTTTGCCCGGTATCCACATCGGTCGCGAAGTTGAACACTTCAGCATCCTGCCCCGCGCCCGCGGTGTCGAACAAATCCTTCACCATGATCAGCGCTCCATTGTGGTGCTGAATCATACCGCTCAGAAACAAGCGGTCGAACCCCGCACCGGTCGCTTTCCGCAGCGCGTCCATCTGCTCCGGCGAAAGCATGCCGGGCATAAGCCCCATCGGAGCGTGCGACATATTCGACATATCCATTCCCGGCGCGGCCCCTCGAGAACGGCCTGCGCCGGAAGAGCTGGTCTCCCGAGAGTCGGTCTTCGAGGAGGCAGCCATCGAGGAGCCGGTCATGGTGGTCATGGTGGTTGGCTCTCCCCTTGCCGCGAGCCACCGCTTCATAAACTTGATCTCATCCGATTGCGAGCGGCTGATGCGGGCCCCGAGCGACCGCAACCCCTGATTATCGGTGTGCGACACGATCAGCGCGGTCATCTCGATGGCCTGGGCATGATGCATGATCATGCCCTGCATGAACTCCACGTCTGCCTGCGAGAGCGGGGGCAGCATGCCCTTCGTCGACGGGGGCAGCGGCTTGCTCGGTGTACCCGGCGCACCTGGCTGCACCACCACCGGCTTGGCTGGCTCGCCCTGCTGCGCCAGGGCAACAGGGCCAAAAAGCATCGTCACGCACAAAAGGCCCCCGACGCACAAGACGAAAACCGAGCAGAAGAGCCCGGCAAGGCTCGACAGGCCTCCAATAGGGGAGAGGCCCGGAAGACGGAGAGATGCGCGGGTTGCCTTCACGATTGCCCCGCAGCATAGACCAGGAGTGCGAG
>DATAIH010000006.1:0-4867 GCA_036262755.1 Candidatus Acidiferrum sp. | reverse complement strand
GTTCGACTTTTGCAACTGGGGCTTCGCAATTTCGAGGACTTCTGTCAGCAGATCGGCGAGCTGCGTGGCCTCCAGGCGGACGTCCATCGGGCGGGTAAAATCGAGAAAGCGTTTGACGACTTGGTCGAGGCGGTCAATTTCCTTGTCCAGAACTTGTACGGCCTGTTGCGAAGCGCCGTCGCCGTCGGGGGATAAGGATTCTTTCAGGTTCTCGAGCCATAGGCGCATGGAGTTAAGAGGATTTTTCACTTCGTGCGCCACACCCGCGGTGATGCGGCCGAGCGCCGCGAGACGTTCGCTGACGCGAAGCTGCGTGCCGATGCTTTCGAGCGAATCGAGATCGCGGAGCGTGACCAGCGCGCCAATGCGCTCGCCGGCCTCCTGGATCGCCTGCACGCTGACGTTAACGCGCTTCGGGCCCTCGCTCGACTCCAAATCGGCTTCCGCGGTGATTTCGCTGAGCTCGTCGCCGTCAATGTGCAGCGCGTTGCGCAGCGGATGGCCCGCTGGAAAGATGTCGGTTACGCGACGGCCAAGAAACTCGCTCGCGGGCGCACCCAGAAATTTTTCGGCGGCGGGACTGACCATCACCGCGCGCGCATCGCGCGTAAACAAAAGCAAACCGTCTTCGAGGCCGGCCATGACGGAGTTCATGTTTTCGCGCATGGTGCTGAAAATTTCGTGCACGCCGCGGAGTTGCTGTCCGACCTGGGAGATTTTGCGGCTCATCAAACCAAATTCGTCGCCGCTGGCCTCCAGGGTTTGTTCCCCAGGATGAAGGGCGTCGAATTGGCCCGCGGAGATGCGCTCGAGCTGTACGGCGATATCGCGCAGCGGCGCCAAAGTGATGCCGCTCACGATCGCCGCAAGCAAAGCAGAGACTACCAGGGCCACGAGCACAATGATTCCCCCGGTTCGGAGCCGGGCTCTAATCTCCTGGACGAGAAGTGCTGCGTCTACGACCACGCGGACTTCTCCGAACGGCTTGGCGCCGTACGTAAAGGGGTAATCGTGTTCGAACAATGAAGGGTTCTTGACCTTGGTCGGCACCAAGAGAACTTTTATCTGATGGAGGAAGCTTCGCCCGACGAGCTGAGAGAGCGAAGCCTTTGGAGGCCGCAACGTTCCCGGCAGATTCTCGTCGGTCGAAGCCAGCACCAAGCCGTCGGTGTCGGTGATGGAGACTTCATAGATCAGCGGGTTTTTCTTGGCGGCGACGAACTGAGTTCGCAAGCCGTCGCTGATCTCGAACGCGTGCCGGACAAAATCGTGCATTTCTTGAGGACCGGAGGAATCGGGGCGCAAGCCCTGCTGTCCAGCTTCCTTTACCGCGTATTGCGCCTGCTGAAAGACCTGTTCGGCAAGATCACTCGCGCGCCTGTCGGTTTCTTGAATCAATTGTTCGAGAAGTTGCGCGGCGAACACGCAAGACAATACCGCGACGACGAAGAGCACGAGGCTGGTCATCACCAGGGTGAATTTTGTGCGCAGCCGCAGCCGCATCGCTTGACTCTACTCCGTTTCGGCGCGATCGCCGCCGTATTCTTTGAGCTTGTTGTGCAGCGTCTTCAAGCTGATTCCCAGCAATTCCGCGGCGCGCGTCTTGTTGTTTCCCGTGGCGGCGAGCGTTTGCAGGATGAGTTCGCGTTCCATGGCGTCCACCGTGGTGCCCACAGGAAACTTGATGGTTGAGAGATCGCTCGGTCCCTTGGCCGCTATCCTGCCGAATTCCGGGGGAAGACATGCGCGCGTGATCAGTTCTTTTTCGCACATGATGGAGGCGCGCTCCAAGGCGTTGCGCAACTCGCGGATGTTTCCCGGCCAGGTATGCCCCATGAAAATGTCAAGCACTTCCGCGCCAATCCCGCGGACGTGCTTGCCGTGCTTTGCGTTGACGTCGCGCAAAATGTGCTCGACGAGCAGTGGGATGTCCTCCTTGTGATCGCGAAGTGGCGGCAAGTGAATGTGAAAAACGTTCAGCCGGAAGTAAAGATCCTGCCGCAACTGGCCGTTGCCAACGGCCTGCTCGGGATCCTTGTTCGTTGCCGCGACCACGCGCACGTCCACCGGCGTTTCCGTCTTGCTTCCCAGGCGGCGCACTTTGCGGTCTTCCAGGACGCGCAGGAGCTTGGCTTGCGTGGGCGCGGGCATCTCGCCGATTTCGTCGAGCAGAAGGGTTCCGCAGTCGGCCAATTCGAAGCAGCCGATGCGGCGCTCGGCCGCGCCGGTGAATGCGCCGCGCTCGTGACCGAAGATCTCACTTTCCATGAGGGTCTCGGGGATCGCCGAACAGTTAATGGCCACGAACGGGCCGCTGGCGCGCGGCGAGAGCCGGTGAATCGTCCGCGCCACGATCTCCTTACCCGCGCCCGTCTCCCCGGTGATCAACACCGAAGCCGAGCTGGGAGCAGCCATCTCGACCAGGCGCATCACTTCCTGCATCCCTTTCGTGCCGCCGACAAGGTCGCCGAGACGCCCGGTTTCTCTAAGTTGCCGCTGCAGTACCGCCAGTTGCCGGGAATCGCGGACTTTGCTCAAGGCGCGGTCCAGCAGCGCGCGCAGCACCGGCCCTTTCAGCGGCTTCTCGATGTACCAGAAGGCCCCGGCTTCGATGGCGGCGACAGCACGCTCATCGTTGCCTTTCCCGGTGATGATGATGGCGGGGACGCCGTGCAGGTCCTGCCCCAACTGCTTCAGAAGGTCCAGGCCGTTCATCCCGGGGAGTTCGACATCGGCGATGAGCGTGTCCGGCAGGTACCCGGCGAATCTTGCGAGAACTTCCTCCGCGGAAGCCACACCCAAAACGTCGTAGCCCCATCGCTGCAGGAGTTGCTCATAGCCCTTGCGGGCGTTGTCCTCGTCTTCGACAATGAGGATGCGGTCTTTGCGTTCGGTCGTTTCGACGGCCCTCACGGCCGCGCGTGTTTCGTCCCCCATGGCTCTCAGCCTCTCTTGGGCTTTCTACGGTGAATCGCTTTAGGACTATTTGTGCTGGACTCTTCGACTCTAGCAAGCCATCGCGAAGTTGCCAAGGCGGGCGTTTCGTAGAGGGTACAGGAGTTGCCGTGGGTAGCACCCGGCAGGTGCAACCCACGCTAGGCGAGCTGGCATCGGGGGTTTAAAAGCCATCAAGGATCTAATTGGCTTTCCATGCGGGACTTTCCCCCGGGAGAATCACCATCCGCGAGTTCCACGCCGTATTTCTCCAAAAGCGAAGGCCATTCGGGCGCGAATCACGCGGGCCCCGAGCGCCCCCTGGATTTGACGGATAGCTACCTCGGCGCGCCAGTGTCACTCTTTCACGAGGTACAACGCGCGACCGAGCTCCAGCTCGAGTTTGGCGCCTTTGGGGAGATTCAGTTCGTGGCCGCGGCCCGATTCCATCAAGTAGGCGGTGATGGCCCCGAGAGCCGCGCCTTCGGCGGCTTCCTTTTTGTCTTTGTCTTTCACGCCCTTTACTGCACCGATGGCCGCACCGGCAGCGGCAGCGGCGGCGGCATCCTGCTGGGTGCTGCTGCGGCCGGCAATGACGCCTTCCTGGTTTGGCGAAGGTTTTACGCTGTGATCGCCCGGAACGCTCGCGACTTCGGCCACGATCGGCAAGTCGCCGAACCGGGTGTGGATTTCGTCGAAGGTCAGCGCGAGCTTGGCTCGTCCGGCCACTCCTGCGGATTCGACGCGGCTGACATGACCCTCGATTTCCGCTCCTGGCGGCAGGTAAAATCCGCTGCCGGCCTCCAGTGGTTCTAGCGTCTTTACCTTGAAAGTCGAGTTTTCTTGTGTGTCCTTGCTGCTTAATTCGTGTTCGAGACGCACAAGAAATTTGGTGCCGGGTGTGACGGCAAAAGTCTCGAGCGGCAGCCCGTGCCGCTCGCCGTCGGCGCGGTGGCGCGGCTGGTTGCTGCCCTGCGCGGCGGGTTCATTGCTCGGCCGTTCAGTGGGCTCCTGGGCGCGCAGGGATATTGCTCCACCGAGAGCCACAACAAACAAAGGCGCGCTCGCGAGAATGGCGCGGAGTTTCAGAGAGTTCATAATCCCTCCAAAGAGAAAGCTGCGGTAGCTGCTTTATGCATCTTCCGGGCCAGGCACGTATCATTTTGAGCCGCTCGAAAAGGCTCCTAAATGCTCGCACTTGGCGGGGGCGCCTCCGCCGGCGGCGAGGTGGGCTTCCCGAACTGTCGTCAATTCCCGCCAGCTGGCTGTAAGGTGCATCCGGCACCTGCGTGTCGATCCGGTCGGGATCCAAGCCTCGATGACGTCGGATTCCTGCGATAACGGCGAGGACCTAGCCAAGGGACAGACTCTTTCGTTCGGGCCATTTCTAAACTTAGCTGCGGATACAGGTCTAAATCAAAAGAAGCGGGCTAGATCTCAAGGAAACGCCGGATCCGGAGAAGGACTTTGGAGTACATGGCGGGAGTGACGCGGCCGGTTTGCGTATTCTGCTGGCTCGGGTGATAGACGGCGAATAGGCGCGGAGTGCCCGGAGCAACTTCCTCTTCCGCCCCGTGAGCGAACCGGTACGGCGTTCGCGAAGCGATGATGCCGCGCTGCTTCAGGATTTCGAGATAGGCGTCCCAGGCGATCTTGCCAAGCGCAAGAATCGCCTTGGGCTTCAAGATTTCGAGTTCGCGTTCGAGATAACCTCGGCAATTCGAGACTTCACGAGGGAGCGGCTTGTTGTCCGGCGGGGCGCAGCGGCAGGCGGCGGCGATGTAGGCCTGCTGCAGCTCCAGGCCGTCGTCGCGGTCGAGGGAGGCAGGCTGATTCGCGAAGCCCGCTTTGTGCAGCGCGGTGTACAGGAAATCGCCGGAGCGGTCGCCCGTGAACATCCGTCCGGTACGATTGGCTCCATGGGCGGCTGGCG
>DATAIH010000005.1:0-12827 GCA_036262755.1 Candidatus Acidiferrum sp. | reverse complement strand
GAAGCTCGCCCTTCCCGGGGTCCAGCTCAAACTCGCCGAACCGCAATCGCGGCGAGTGCCCGTTCACACCCACAACATGCGCCTCTTAGTCATGTGCTTCAGCGCCCCCGCCGCGTCGCCGCAAAAACAGGAGAGTTTGTCGGCGATTATACATTTCTGAATCTCATCCTGGCTAGGTTCAAGACTCGTATCCTGCCTCGATTGAGCCACTTGGCTCCTCATAACTGCCTCATGGAAAACTCAGGGCCGGTCGATTGACTTCCGAACCCTGTTCGCGCAGTTTCACCCTGTTCGGGACAGCCGATTTGCTTACGGAGGGACACGATGCGCGGGAGGAGACACCCACTGCTCATGAAGGCTATTCGTTTCGAGTGTGCACTTCTCTTCGCCATAAGTATGCTGGCCGTCCCCGCAGGTGCCCAGCAAACGGCGAAAAAGGCTATTCCCTCAAATCCTGCGACCGGTGCCTCAGAGGCTGTCAGCAGACAATGGAACGAGGTCGGACGCAAGCTTGTGGATATGGCGGAAGACTTTCCGGAGAACAAGTACGACTTCAAGGCCTCTCCGAGTGCCAAGACCTTCGCCGAGCGTTTGATCCATGCCGCCGCGTCGAATTATTTCTTCACCAACCTCGCTCTCGGACAAAGACCGCCCTCAGAAGACGCCGAGCCTCCCCGCACGCAGTTCAAAAACAAAGCGGCCTTGGTCGCCTATGTGAGGAAATCGTTCGCGGATGGCGCTGCGGCCATCAAGTCGAAGGGCGACAAGGGAATCTTGGATTTAGTCGTCGATCCGTTCGGATTTGACGATCCCCAGCACGCCGGCGAAACGGAGATACGGCTCTGCGATTTGGCCGAAAACCTGATTGAGCATTCGGGTGAAGTCTATGGCCAGCTGACCGTTTATTACCGCGTGGCGGGGATGATCCCGCCGGAGTCTCGCCCCAAAAAGGTGGCCGAGGAGGTCAAACCGACGCTGCCGGGCGGCAAAATCCGAACCTACTACCTTGCGGCCGTCGAGTCGGACTGGGATTACGCCCCTTCCGGCATGGACATGATGACGGGAACCGAATTCCACGGACAAACGAAAATCTGGACCGAACACACCAAAGACCGCATCGGCAAGGTCTATCGCAAGGCCCTGTTTCGCGAATACACCGACGACACTTACTCGACCGAAAAGAAGCGGCCGAAGGAATGGGAGCACCTCGGCATCCTCGGGCCGCTAATCCGCGCGGAGGTGGGCGATACCATCGTCGTTCATTTCCAGAACAATGCCACCCACCCTTACAGCATCCATCCGCATGGCGTCTCCTACGAACGCGACTCCGAGGGAACGCCCTACCCGGACTTGAGCATGGACGCTGCCGGTCTTGTCGCTCCTGGCAAGTCGCACACATTTGTGTGGAATGTGCCGGAGCGGGCGGGTCCTGGTGAGGATGACGGAAGTTCCGTGGTGTGGCTTTATCACTCCCATAACTGGGAGCCGCGGGACGTGGAAGCCGGGCTCATCGGACCTATGGTAATCACCCGCCGGGGCATGGCGCGACCCGACGGCAGTCCGAAGGACGTGGACCGCGAAATCGCGACGCTGTTTATGATCATCGACGAGAACACATCGCACTATCTGGACCAAAACATCGCTGCCAACATTCAGGATCCCAAATCGGTGAATAAGCTCGACATGGTTCCGATGGACCTCGAAGGTAACCTCAACCTTGCGAGCACAGGCTTCGCCGCTGCCAACTATAAGTCCTCGATCAACGGTTATATGTTCGGGAATTTACCGATGCCCACGATGAAGCGCGGCGAACACGTGCGCTGGTATGTGATGACCATGGGCGGCGAGGCCAATTTTCACACTCCCCACTGGCATGGAAACGTGGTTACCGTCGATCGGCACCACACAGACATCTTCTCGATTTTGCCAGCGCAATTCGTCACCGCCGACATGGTTCCGGACCGCATCGGCACGTGGATGTTTCACTGCCATATCGACGAGCATATGGAAAGTGGGATGATGGCCATGTATCAGGTGCTTCCGTGAAATCCGGAGAATCCAACCGGTTGTGCGGCGCTCGGGCCACTTCCGCATTTTATTTTCGCCGGGAGAATCATTGATGCTGGCTTGATCCGGCTTGCAGAAATTCCGTGAGTCTCTTCGCGGACAACTCTTCACGCCGAATCATCCCTCCGAGAACGAGCGGCGACGATAGTCGTCATGTCGGTGGCCTGAGTTGACGATCTGCCAGCGGAACCACTCTATTCACTGCGGTGTGGCCGTGAAAGTGGCGGAGCGACTATCGGCCAAGAACGACGTCGATTCCTGAAAGCACGAACTCCAGCTTCGGACGACGCGCTCAGTCAAGAAATCCTTGTTCACGGTGACAATCTGGGAGACATGGGCCACAGAATCCTTCGGCAATCCCGTAAGGCGTGCCGAAAGACGCACATTCCCTGGAGCCGAGCCCCACTTGAGATTGCTCGTGAGTGGGACGCACACCGTAGTCGCGATGCGGCTTCTATTCAGTGCGTCGCATTGCACAACGATGTCGGGCCTTCGGAACTCCGGACCCGATCTAGCTGGCTCGGGCAAATCGGCCCACCAGACCTCGCCTTGTGAGATTACCATTCGGTTCGCTTTAGAATGAGACGGGTCGTAGATGAAACGAACTCGTCCTTGCCTTCGCCCAATTGGGCCCAGGCGTTGTTCATCGCCTCTGTGACACTGTCCGGTGTATGGCGCGCGAGGTACTCTTTGAGGGCATCGCTAAAGAGGCGACTCCGGGACCTCTTGGTCTTGCGAGCTAGCCGCTCAGCTCCTTTGAAGATGTCGTCAGGAATAGATACCGCGGTTTTCATACCTTGAGTATAACCACATCGGTGACCTGGGCAAGCGACTCAAGAGCATGAAGATTTTGCCCCTGCGTGCCCCTCGATCGGTAGTAGCGGTTGGAGAAGGGTCCGCTACCGCTGGAGCGAAGCTGCTGGATTTTGAGTCGGCGAAGCCTGCGCCGCTGGAGAGCGGGGCAAAGCTGACGGGGGTGGTGCCGACGAAGCGCTTCAAGAAGTAAGCTCCAGCCTTCCGCCTTCGCGCTCCAAGCGCAGTCCGCCGCCTTGAGGTCATGGAAAACTCCCCATGCGGCCCATAAACGAAGACCCTCCTTGCTGCGCCGGCCCGCCGTTCTTCCGCGTCTCTCCTAGAAAACCAGCTTCAGCGAAAACTGAATCTGCCGCGACGACCCCGCCGTCCGGCTGATCATCCCAAACCCGCTCCCCAGCACCGTGTTCGACGGCAACCCAAAATTCACAATGTTGAAGATATTGAAAAACTCCGCGCGGAACTGCAGGACTCCCCACTCTCCCCCGCCGCGCCGCCCAAACGTCGTGTTCTTGATCAGGGCCATATCGAACTGATGGAATCCAGGCCCGCGAAACGTGTCTCTCCCGAGCGTCCCGAACCGCCCCTGGTTCGGCCCCGTCCCTCCCGACACGCCAATGGGAATCGAGAAGAACGACGCGTTGTCCGCACCCCGCCCAAAATAGTCCTCGCGAATCGTCCGGCTCGTCGAGAAATCCGGCATCGACACTAGATCCGGCCGGTCCGTCCCCCCAGCTCCCATCCCCGTCTGTTGAATCCCGGAATATACCGTGAACGGCGACCCGCTCGTCAGCGTCGTGATGTTCAGAAATTGCCAGCCCCCCGTCACATACTTCCCGAGCGGCTCGAGGAATCTCGCTTTGCCCAGCGGCAAATCCTGGATCAGGCTCAACGAAAATACGTGCGTCACGTCGAACACGGACACTGCTTTCTCCGCCCGCGTATCCAGTGGATTCTGCGGCAGCGTCTGCAAGATCACGCCCGCATTCGTCGACACTCCCCCAAGGAGCGCGCTCGCATCGTCGATTGATTTCGAATACGTGTAACTCGCCTGGAAACTCAAGCCGTACGTCGAGTAATTCTGGCCCAAGCTCGCCTGCAGCGCGTTGTAGCTCGAGTGCGATCCGCTGTTCATCAGCCAGATCGGCCCGAATCCGCCGGTCGCATGGCCCTGGGCGTCAAACTCGGTGAACGGTGCAAATTCCCGCGACGCCCCGTCAAACCCGTTCGGTGAAAACACGCTCGCCAGATGAATCCCCGCCGTTCCTACGTACGCCACGCTCGATTTGATTGGCCCAAAATCGTGATCCACTCCCAGGGTGTATGTGCCGATGTAACCGTTCTTGAACCCGCGCCAGATTGTCGGAGCCGTTAAGAGCTGCACCTGTCCGGTTTGGCTCCTCAAGTCGTTTTGGAATCGCGCGAGATCGATCTGCGTATTCGGCGCGACCGCCGAGCTGTCCCCATTGGGAAACAGCGGTTGCCCGTTCATCGCGTACGCCACCGGCAACTCGAGTGGCACCGCCGTGTTCGAGAACGGCACGGGCGTGTCCTTGGTCGCCGTAAGAATTGGCTGAAATACCAGCGGAAATCCGCCGGTCACGTAATTGTCGAACCACAGATTCGGCAACAGCGTGGTGATCGCCCCACCCGCATGCAGCACTGTCCTTTTTGTCACCGAAAAATCTGCGCTCACCCGGGGCGCAAGCCCGCTCCAGTCCATCCGGTACGCCGGTTGCGGATTGTACAGGTAAACCACGCTCGCTCCGGGCGTCGTAAACGACGCGTCCGGGTTCCCTGCTGCCACCGGCCTCCCGATCGATGTCCGGTGCTTCGCCTCTTTGATCCTCGAGTTCGCCTCATATCGCACGCCGTAGTTCACCATCCAGCGCGGCGAAATCTTCCACGAATCCTCCACGTAGAAGTTGTAGGCCTCGCGCCGCACCCCCGCCTCGTCGAACTTATTCCCCTTGGGCGTCGCGCTGGCCGCCGCCGTCACGGAATACGAATACGGCGTCGCCGTCAGCAATCCGGTCAGCGCGTCCGGGAGCGGATCGCCCACGCTGATGTTGTGTTGACCGCTCGCGGACAGAATCTCGACGCGCGAATACGCCGTTCCTCCACCAAACGTATAAATCCCGTTCGGGTTCAATCCGAAAATCGTGGCGTCCTTGTTCAGGCGCACTTCCGCACCGAGGCGGATCGTGTGCGTCCCGCGCAGGTAGGTTACATCTCCCCGCATCTGGTACAAGTTCCCGTACGACCCGAGAATCGATCCGTCCGCCGTGTTAAATCCCTGATACAGCCCGTCTCCGTACGTCAGCGCCGGATCTGCCGCATTGGTGGTCGGGAAGAATGGCGTGCTGCGGATGTAGCCAAACTCCGTCGTGAAACTCCACGCCGGTGTCACTTTTTGCGCCCAACGCACCGCCGCACTGCGCTGGTGATCGAAGAAATGCACGCCGAAACTCGGATCAATCGCCGTCTCGTCGGGATTCGTCGTGGGCCCTTCCACCTGATTCAAGCTGAATCGACCAAACAACTCCGCGCCCTCCGTCAGCTTGTGATCGATGCGAACCGAAACCTGATCGGTATTCGTCACGACTTTCGACGACGTCGCGTAAGTTCTCGCCCCGAACGCTCCGGTCGGCTCATTCGGAAGCGGATACCGGTCGAGTAGCGGCGCGATCGCGGCATTCACCGGCACGTACAGGGTGTCGCCCCTGTAGGTGGTTGTATCGATCCCCCGGCGCTCGTCCGCCGTTGGCACCGCGAACACCTGCGTCGTCCCCAGCACCTGCCGGAATCCCTGATACTCAGCAAACCAAAATGTTCGGTCGCGCCCGTTGTACACCCCGGGCAGCAAAAGCGGCCCGCCGATCGTCCCGCCAAATTCATTCCTCACAAATGGCGGAATCCGCCGCGGATCCGCCGGATTCACGTGATCGAAGAAGTTCCGCGCGTCGAACGCCGCGTTGCGCACAAACTCAAACGCGCTTCCGTGGAGTGCGTTGGTCCCCGGCTTGGTGACCACATTTGTGAAGCCCGCGGCCCCCCGGCCAATCTCTGCCGGCAGCACTCCCGCGCTCGACTGCACTTCCTCGATCGCATCCACGTTGAAATTCGAAAAGGTCGCTCCGCCCATTTCCGGATCGCTCGTGTCCGCGCCGTCCATCGCGAACACCGCTGCCGTGCCCCGCTGCCCATTCACAGTAAACTGCTGCGTGAAATTGGCCGACCCGTTCGTGTCCGTCATCGTTCCCGCGGCCAAAAGCAACAGCTTGCTGAAATCCCGGGAGTTCAGCGGCAAACTTGATACTTCCGTGCTCGATAGCGTCGTCCCACTGCTTCCCTCGATCGACGCTTTCCCGACGACCGGCAGCACGCTGAGAGACTGGTCTTTGTCCGACAACACCACTTCCACGTTTACCGGCGCGCCGTCCCGTACCACCAACTCCTCGACGCCATGCCACTCCTTTCCCCCAAAACGCACACTCACCCGGTACGTCTCGGCCGCAATCGCGGCAAATTGGAATTCCCCTCGCGCGGAGGTCGACGTCTCGAGTTGCCCCGTTCGACTCACGAGGATTACCGTCGCCCCTTCGACAGGCGTCTTCCCCGCCTCCCGCACCACTCCCATGAGCGTTGTCGTTGCCCATACAGGTCGCGCGACGAGCAAGATCAAGAGCAGGGTCAACCACCGGGGTATGCACATGACCGCGGATTATAGACCAGGCTGCTTTTCCGAAGCTGTGAGGGATCACCCTGAAGTTATCCGTTCGACACTCTCGCGCGGTGATGAAGTTCCCCGGGGCGTTCGCCAATTGGCAACCTGAAATAGATTACTTAACGGCATGATGGTCATAGCTCAACGCCCGCGTAAGTTTCCAAACTCCCTCTTGGCAATGCCACAGATTTACGAAGCTTGCTTCACCCGTGCCGTTAACGGCTTCGGTCTTGGGGTGCAGAAATCGATGCACACCCATTTCGATCGCCCCGTAGCCTTTCATGTAGTAAATCTTTAGCGTCCCGGGCACCAGCACGCGCTGCGTATCTCCGGTGCAAATGTTGTTCTTGATGCTCTCCGTCAGCTTTTCTCTGCCGAGAGTCACTCCGCCCTGGTCGTGGTAAAACTCTACATTTTCGTCCAGAAGGCTCGAGAACTTGGCTAGATCGCAGTGGTTGTAAGCGTCAAATAACTGCGTGTCGAGTGCCGTGATGGCTTTGTCGAGTTCCGCCTGCGAGGTAATTTTGTCGAGAGGCGAAACAGCAACCTGCGCGCTGGTACGGACAGCAGGAAGCGCAAGCAAAGTCACGAGCAACAGCAGTGTTGAGCGAGTACGCTGGCCTTTCATAAAGTTTCCTCCAGTGGAGTCGGTACAGGTGGATGTACGTGACCAACCCGGAGAATGTTCCACACTTCGGCAAAAGCAACCGCATAACGCTGCCCTTCGAACCGGCGTTGCTTCCGAGTTGCCCATTCGTTGACAGTCCGTCGCACGCGCCGGCGATCTGGACCGCCAGGGCTATTGGGCGCGGCCAGAGGCACGCAATGAATGGAACGCTTGGGAAGCGGAGGCTGCGTGGCCGGAAGAATAGCCCGAGGCGACGTGCGACTTTACCAGTTTGCGCCCCCGGACACGAAAAGGCCGGTAGTCGTGCTCACTCGCGACAGCGCGGTTCCCTATCTGTCTACCGTCACCGTCGCGCCCATCACCTTGACCATCCGTGGAGTGCCGTCCTAGAAAGAATCGCTCGTCCGGCCAATGCAACCAAATGGGGCGCCGAGTAGGGTGCGAAGCGCCGTCCCCTCCGCAGGCATCACAGACAATTACATCAGGGGCTTCCGACCGAGCCTCACCTCCGCAGCGCAAGCTGGCAGCGGCAAGGGCAGCTGCGTCGCCGGCTGGCCCGCGATAGAAGCGAAAAACAGCGACATTTGGCTGCACAAGGGCAGGAGTCGCACCTTGTCACTTGCTTGGCCGACGAGGGCTCTGTAGGTTTTCGGGTGAGGGTTCAGGCTCAATACTGGCTATCGTCTAACTAAAGTCGGAACTGGCCGTCCCGACGGGGCCGAGAAAAGAATGGAAAGCATGAACGGAAGGGAAAAACCCGTCGCGCAGGTTCCCGAGGACGGTTGCCCGAGTTTGCACGAAACGGCAGACGACGGCGGAAAAACTGAGGCAGCCCGACATTGTTCCGTACGTGTCTTCCTCTTGCTCGAAAACCGGCTGCTGCGCGAGACACTGGCTCGGATCCTCCGCAAGCGCGATGATTTGCGGGTGGTCGGAAGCGAAAGCAAGGGAACCTCGACGCCGCAGTTGATCGAGGACTCCCTGTGCCATGTCGTTGTCCTCGATTTTCTGGATCCGGAGTGGCTGCGATTGACCCGCTCGGCCGATCGCCCGGATCGGTCGGTGCCTCGATTTCTGCTGATCGGGATGAGCGGCGAGTTCGACCAATTCCTGGCGGCGGTTCAAGAAGGCGTAACGGGTTATCTTTCGAGAGAGGCCTCGACGGGAGAGGTTCTCATGGCGGTGCGGTTGATTGCTCGGGGATCGGCGATCTGTTCCCCGGCGCTATGCGGATGTCTGTTTCAATATGTTTCCCGCCTCTCGAAATGCCGTTCCGGTCAAACCGCAGTGGAGCGGCCGCGCCTGACACTCCGACAGCAGCAGTTGACCGCCCTGGTTGCGAAAGGCTGGACTAACAAGGAAATCGCGGCGCATTTGAATCTCTCCGAGTTCACTGTCAAGAATCACGTGCACAGGATCATGAAGCGGGTAGGCGCTACGAGCCGCAGTCAAGCCGTCGAAAAAATCTTCTCCGGCGGCTGGTCACCGGCCACTCACGCCACGCGGGAGGACGAGCAAAGAATATGCGGCAAACTGGACCTGCCCTCCGGGCGCAAAGGTGTAGCAAAGTCCCCTCAGCGCATAATAGCCCTGTGAACGTTGATCGGATAGGGGATAGGAGAGAGTAAAACCCGTCTCTTTTGAACAATGTTGGTGCTATGGCGACTGGCGGTAACCGTGCTCGCAACCCGACGGACATGGCTTCTCGACGGCTTCCGTCGCCCCTTCCGGAGGGCACGAAAATACGGGCGCCACAGCAAAACCTGATCGGCCAACGAATTCCTTCGAGGGCTGGGTTAAGTGGAATCTGATTGTTTTTACCGAGCCTTCTCCTCCTTCGTCCTTGAAGGTTGATGAAATAGCGGACGGAACATTTTGCGAATTGAATCGTCTACTCCTTTGGAAGGTGACTGGAGGGACGCGTGTCTCTACAAGGCGAACGTGGCGGTGGCGTGTTTTTGGAGAATCTGCGGCGTGATGCGGCCTATGCGTTCCGCACCCTGCGGAAGGATTACAGCTTCGCGCTTTTTGCGATCCTGATTGTGGGGCTGGGAGTGGGGGCCAGCTGCACGATTTTCAGCGTGGTGAACACCATCCTAATCCGGCCGCTGCCGTTCAAGGCTCCCGAGCGCCTCGTGTGGATGGCGAACCATACCGACGACACCAACGATATGTCCGGGAAGACCGTGCAGGTGAATTATCTGCTGGACTACCGGAGGCTGAACAAATCCTTTGAGGACTTGGGCGCGTACATGGCCTTCTACGGCCCGGGCGACGCGAAATTGATTGGTGACGGGCCGCCGGAACGGCTGACGAGCGTTCCGGTGACGCAGAATTTTCTCCCGCTGCTCGGCGTCGACCCACAAATCGGAAGGCAGTTCAGCGCCGAGGAGTGCGTATTCAACGGGCCGCGAGTGGCGATGATCAGCGATGCGTTATGGAAGAGGAGGTTCGCGGCCGATCGGAACATCGTGGGACGAGCGATCGCCTTCGACGGCGGGCCGGTGACAATCGTGGGCGTGCTCCCGGGGTCGTTTGATTTTGGAACCATCTTTGCGCCGGGAACGAACGTGGACATGTACGAGCCGTTTCCGCTCACCCCGGAGACGAACCGCTACGGGAATACGCTTGCGATTGTGGGGCGGCTGAAACCGGGCGCGAACCTCGGAACGGCGCAGGCGGAGGCGGCGATTCTGGGACCGCAACTTCAGCGGGAAAATCCGAAGATGAATGAGTTTGATCCGAAGCTCTCGATGTTGCCGGCTCACGTGAGCGATAGGCTCAGGCCGGCGCTGCTGGTGCTCGCGGGCGCAGTGGGCGTGGTGATGTTGATCGTGTGCGCGAATCTGTCGAATCTCCTGCTGGCACGGTCGGCGGCGCGGAAAAGGGAGATTGCCATTCGCGTGGCGCTGGGCGCGGAGCGCCGGCACTTGCTGGGACAGATCTTGACCGAGAGCGTGCTCCTGTCGTCGATCGGAGCAGTGTTGGGAGTCGCTTTCGCGTTTCTGGGGGCGCGCGTGCTAACGCAGCTGAGTGCGATGAAGATTCCGCTGCTGGCTGACGTGCGCGTGGACGCGACGTCTCTGGGATTCGCCCTGGGGATTGCCGTGGCAACCGGACTGTTGTTCGGTCTGGCACCAGCGTGGTCCGCTTCGGAGTTGACTCTGCACGATGCCCTGAAGGACTCGAGCCGCGGGTCGAGCCAGGGGCGGGGGCACGCATGGATGCGGAGCGCGCTTGTGGTCGCCGAAATCTCCCTAGCGTGCGTGCTCGTGGCCGGCGCCGGACTCTTGATTCGCAGTTTCCTCTATGTGCTGGATGTGAACCTCGGATTCGCGCCGGAGCACGCGACCGCACTACGGATCGACCCGAATGACAGCTATAAGACGCAGGAACAGAAGAACGCGTACTTTACCGAGGCACTCGACGACGTAATGAACGTGCCTGGAATCCAGTCCGCCGGCTTGTCGGATGCGCTGCCCCTCGGGTGGAACCGCAGCTGGGGATTTGCGGCCAAGGGCGTGCAATACAAGGCCGGGCAGTATCCGGAGGGATTTCCTCGCATGATCAGCGAGGGATACTTCCGTGCCATGGGGATTCCCCTGAAGGCCGGGCGGGATTTTACGGAGCGCGATACGAAAGGCGCGTTGAACGTGATTATTTTGAATGAGACGGCGGCGCGGACTCTGTTTCCAGGACAAGATCCCATTGGGCAGATCGTGCTGGCGGATCAACCGGAGCGGACGGTTGTCGGCGTGGTTGGAGATGTGCGCCACATGGCGCTCGAGGAAGGGTCAGGCAACGAATTCTATATTCCCATGCGGCAGACGCAGGACTATGGGGTGGTGGACTTAGTCGTGAGGAGTGCGTTGCCGATGACGGAACTGGCATCGCGGCTGCGGGAGGCCCTGCGGCCGATTGAGCCGAATTTGCCGATATCGAATCTACGGACAATGCAGACGGTGGTGGACCGAGCGGCGTCGCCGCGGCAGTTTGTGGTGATCCTGCTGGGCGGATTCGCGGCGTTTGCGTTGATTCTGGCGTCCCTGGGAATTTACGCAGTGATTTCGTATTCGGTGAGCCAGCGACAGAATGAGATTGGGATCCGCATGGCGCTGGGAGCTTCGCCGGAAACGGTGAGGCAACTCATTCTAGGCGAGACCTTGCGGTTGGCAGGAATTGGGGCGGCCATTGGACTTGTGGGCGCGCTCGTTGCGACCAGGCTGGCCCGGTCGCTGCTGTACGGCGTGACCGCGACGGACCCGGTGACGTTTGGGGGAATGATTGCGGTGTTGGGGTGCGTGGCGCTGCTGGCAGGATATTTGCCGGCGCTGCGCGCGGGACGGATCGAGCCGGTGACGCTGCTGAGATCGGAGTGACGTTTTGGAGCGGATTCTCTGGCCCAAACCGGCGAGGGAGAACTCGACGCCGAGCTGAGCGCTGCGGTGCTCGTCGAGAATAGCAAAGACTCGCCTTTTCCTTCACCAGCACGTCGACCGAAAAAATGCGACGCGGCAAAATTGCCACTGAAACGTCCGGCGGCAGCCGAAACTTCACGAGAACGTTGTCATCGTTTTCGCTTTGTGTTCTCCCAAAATCCCCTGGCCGCATTTTATGGACTCTCCCCTATTCTCATTTCGCTTGGGATGCGCTTTGCTCGAACAACGCCGGAGGCGGGTCATGGAGGAGGCAACCTTGCCACAAACTGTTCTCTATTCCCGAAGGGTGAGCCCGCGCGTTGAGGCAGACGACAGTGTTTACGTTTCTTGGTATAACGATGGTGAAGAGGAACTGTCGCGCGTCCGGAACCTCAACTTGGGTGGCATCTTTATCGAAACCGCCGCTCGGAAAGACTTCGGCGCTCACCTGGAGCTCAATTTTTTCGTCGGTGAGGGGCAGATTCGCGCAAAGGCTGTGGTGCGCCACGTGAAACCGGGTCACGGTTTGGGGTTAAAATTCACCGCTCTCGATGACCAGGACCGTCTACGCTTCGGAGCCTTAATGAAGCGTCAGTATTCGGCGCATTGTGCTGTAAGGCCTGTAGAAGCTGACTGACCCACACCTTTGTCCAAGTGCCTTCTCATCATCTGGCCCTCAAATCGGTAAGCTTCTTGGCAGTACTTGACCTCGGCGTTTATCAGACTTTGGGCATTGCCTCCCGCGGTGGATCAGTTGGCATTATGCCGCGCCATCAAACTACACGAGCGACAAAGGAAGCTTGCTTCTGTAAGTTACTCCCGCTAGAGTACAACCATTTTCCGTAGTCCTCGCGTGGCCGTACACATGAACATTCAGACCTCGACGTGTGACCTGGTGGATCGCTTCAAGAGGGGTGACCAAGAAGCGTTCAGCCTGCTGTTTGGAAAGTACAGGCGGCGGCTTGCCGTCCTGGTGCACTACAAAATGAGCGCGGAATTGCGAGGCAAGCTGGAGGTGGACGACGTGCTCCAGGCTGCGCACTGTCAGAAATGCCAGTCGAACTAGGGTTGCCGACGATCATATTTTGCACGAGTAGTCACGATGCGACATTTCCGACTCCTTCCGCTTGCAGGAATTCTGCTTCTGACTGCCTGTGGCCGCACCCCAAAGGCT
>DATAIH010000004.1:0-6893 GCA_036262755.1 Candidatus Acidiferrum sp. | reverse complement strand
CCAAAATCAACACATTATAAAAGGGCGCCCCTTTGGAGTAGGTTTTGAGTGCTGGCTCATTCCCTACAAGAAAGGAACACCCTTATGATTAGCAGCACAAAATATATCGGGATGGATGTACACACGCAAAGTATTTCGAGTGCGGTGATGAACTCCGTTGGCAAGGTGGTGATGGAAAGCGTCATCGAAACAAAGGCGAGCACTATTCTGCAGTTCATCGACGGGCTGCGCGGAGATTTGCGCGTCACGTTCGAAGAAGGAACCTGGGCGGCCTGGCTGTACGATCTGCTGAAGCCGCACGTGACGGAAGTTGTGGTGTGTAATCCGCGAAAGGCTGCCCTGCTAAAAGATGGCAGCAAGGGTGATCGTATCGATGCCCGCAAGCTAGCTGAACTGTTGTATATGAACAGCATCAAGTCGGTCTATCACGGAGAGAATGGCTTGCGAACTTTGAAAGAACTTGCACGCAGCTATCTGACCATCACTAAAGATGTCACGAGAATCATGAATCGGTTGAAGGCGTTGTATCGAAGCTGGGGCGTTCCGTGTGCCGGTAAGGACGTGTACGCCCCACGGCACCGTGCGGAATGGCTTGGCAAGATCAGCGAAGCCGGCGTCCGGCGGCGCGCCGAACACTACTACCAGCAGCTGGATGTTTTGCGGCTCCTGCGCCAGGAAGTGCGGCGGGATTTGTTGGCGGAAGCCAAGAAGCACAAGCCGTGGAAACTGCTGCGCCAGATTCCAGGGATCGGTCCGATCCGGGCAGCCATCTTGATCGCGGTGATCCAGACGCCGCACCGGTTCCGTACCAAGCGACAACTGTGGAAATACAGCGGGCTGGGATTAGAAACACATGACAGCGGACAATACCACACGGAGGAAGGACAGCTGCAACGTTCCAAGAAACCGGCAACGGTTCGTGGCCTAAATAAGGACCACAACCACGACCTCAAGGATATTTTCAAGGGTGCAGCAACGAGAGTGAGCAGCAGTCGTGGACCATTACGCGATTTCTACGAGAATTTGCTCGCCAAGGGAAGGAAGCCCACGATGGCACGCCTGACTCTGGCGAGAAAAATTGCCGCGATCACGTTGATCGTCTGGAAAAAGGAGGTACGTTTCGACGCCAACTATTTGAAACAACAAGCAGCTTGAGCGCCTCTGGCTGAGAGTCCATTCCATCCCTGGGGACCATTTCCTAGCGGTGGCCGTCGGATTCTTGAGACGCTCGATTTCGAGGGGAAGTATCAATCGCCGAAGTGCGGCCCCCGTGCCCTAGGCACGCGAGTCTCCGAATCAACCCTATGCCCTCTCGGATAATCGAACAAAGCCATAGGCCACGAGTCTCCGATAGGACCATGCATTGCCACTCATCGAGTGGACAATCGTCAGGCTTGTTGTTTCACAAAACGATTGGCGCCGTCACAACAGCGAAATGGAACCACAGGGAAGAAGAATTGATTCTCCGCTTCGCATGCAGCGACGCGCCAGGACCTTAGGACCCGAGCAAGACCACTCTCGCAGCGGACGTTCAATCGGTTGGGCTGAATGCCGAGAAAAAAAGATCGGCACCGAGCCTACGGGGAGGAGTTTTCTCTTGACATCCCCTTTAATAGGACTTCGGTGATTACGCGGTTTCCCAGGACCTGCAGAGACATGGATGAGTTTTCTGACGCGATTTCCGCACGCATTTCAAACGCAGGGACGGAGACTACGAGGTTGTGTCTGTGACTGCCCTGCCTGAAGGATGCTCCTATTACGAATATGCATTTCTGACTCGTTGCTTCAACATCCGAATCCACTCGTTATCAGTGTTCTCCAAACAATCCGCCAGCGACCAGCCGGGAGCCGACTCGACCAAGGATACGAGAGGCCAAACTAAGCCGTAGCAATCACGTGGGCCAAAACTTCTAACCAATACTAGCGCCTCGTCGTCCGTTACCGACTTGCGAATGGAGTCAATCAACGTTTGGAATTTCTCGACGAGGGCGACGTCCGCATCTTCGGAAGAGGGCAAAGGCCCAAGTTTTTCAAGCTCCGCAACTTCCTGCCGCATTCATGCATCCCCTGAAACTGTTAATTTTGTCACAAAAGCTGGGACGCGTTGACCCCACTATTTGACTTTCCAATTATCCATTAAACAGGCCCTAAGAGTGCGTTTTAAAACTCTCTCTTTAGGTAGCGCCAGGTGATGAGGGCGCAGCCGAGCGTGAGAAAGGCTTCGTGGACGTCCGCGCGGCGTTCGTAGCGCAGCGCGAGGCGGCGGAAGCGATGGAGCCAGGCCAGAGTGCGTTCGACAGCCCAGCGGAAGACGCCGCGGCCGCTGCCATGAGGACTGCGGGGCTTGGAGGGCCCAGGACGCTGCCGGCGCCATGGGCGCCGAGAACGCACCCACCGCCCTCTCTTCTGGTGATGACTTTACGAACGGACAAAAGACGCCGTGCTTGCGCACGCCTAGGACTTACGCGATACTCACAGCCCTGCCGCTGGCTGGTTTTCAAACGTTCGGTGATACACTTCGTTCGGGAACACGACGAATCCATGAAACCACCATCGAACGTCAAGACGCCAGCGCAATACCTCGCCTCACTCCCCGCCGATCGTGCGAAGACGATCGCGACGGTGCGCGCACTCGTGAACAAGCACATTCCGCGCGGCTACGATGAGTGCCTCGTCTGGGGCACGATCGGCTGGACGATCCCCTTGTCTCGATATCCAGACACTTACAACAAGCAGCCGATCTGCTACGTCGCGCTCTCGTCGCAGAAGAACTACTGCTCGCTCTACCTGATGGGCGCGTTTTGGAGTGCGAGTCAGCTCGAGCAGTTGAAGGCGGCGTTCAAGGCGGCGGGGAAGAAGCTCGACATGGGGAAGTGTTGCGTTCATTTCGAGTCGCCGGACGATTTGCCGCTCGAAGCGATTGGCAAGCTGATCTCGGCGATTTCGAGCGAGAAGTGGATCGAGATGTACGAACAATCGCGCTTGATGACCAAGGCGGGGCAGGCGCAGAGGGCGAAGCAAGGCGCCCCATCGGCGAGCAAGGTGGCCGCCAAGCGCGTCGACACAAAGCGTCGGCGGTGAATTTTCCCAGCATGACTCGCCGACACCGGGCCACCACGTTTTGCATTGCTGTTGCGGGTGCCCTGGCGATTGCGGCGTGTGGCACGGACGACGGCGGTGGCGCGACGGTCTGCACGGAGGTGACCCTGTATTGCTTTTGGTTTGTCGGGGTCGGAGGGTTCCCTGCACTGAAGTCAACACATGGACGGTTTGGCTGTTAACCGGACCTTGGCGACTTCAGCGCGGGTTTGCTGATCTTTAGCTCCTCAATCTGCGATTCGATCAAAGCCAGTTTCTCCGTGCCCAGCTTCCGTACCTGATGGCACGGAGCACCGCCACAATCTCGCACGATAAAATCTGCTATAGCTCCTTGATCGGGAAACCGACAGATAAAGCGCCACGAATCATCTGGACCCGCATGAATGCTTCCGGCGGAAACAATCTGTACCCCATAAAGATCGTTGCGCGGCGGGTAGCAGCCGATTCCGCTCGTAATCGCGTAGTGTGTCGGCACTGACGCCAGCGAACCGCACCAATTCAGATCACTGCATGATCTCCCGGGGAGATTGCTTCACACAAGAATCCTTCGGTCTGGAATGGTTCCAAAGTCAAGCTGAATTTGAAAGTGACAAAGGGGCGCCTGGACGGCGGAAAGCTCCTGGTTACGAGCTAACCGTACATTTGCACGGATGGCGCGGTAACCCCGTTAAACAGAGGAGTTGGCACTTAGGTCCAGGCTCCGGAGCTCACCGTGCCCGATGGTCCGCTGCGCGGTTTATGAAGACGTGCTCGAGCCAAACGGATCTTCGAGTGACGGGCTGGCAGGGGTCAACAGCTCGGCGCCATCTTCGGTAACGTGCAAGTCGTCTTCCAGCCGAATTCCGAATTCGCCCGGGATGTAGATGCCCGGTTCGTCGCTGGTAGTCATATTCGCTTGCAGCACCGGGTGCAGAGGCAAGCCCCACATGTTGTTGTCGACCAAGTACGGCCACTCATGCATATCCATGCCCAAGCCATGACCGACGCGATGCGTGAAGTACTTGAAGCCTGGGCCGTAGCCGCCGTCAACGATGACTTTGCGGGCGGCAGCGTCGACCGCTCCCGGCACTACGCCGGGCTTCGCGGCTTTCAAAGCAGCTTGCTGCGCCTCGTGGACGATATTGAAAACCTTCACCATCTTGTCGGTCGGCTTGCCCAGCACAAACGTTCGAGTGATATCAGAAGTAAACCCTTCTACCTTGCAGCCATCGTCGAGCATGATGATCGTGCCTTCGCGGATGGTTTGTGGCGTTCTTGATCCGTGAGGCGAAGCCGTGTATTCGCCGATATTCATGCTCGCCTCTCCGACGAATCCCACCTGGGCGTAGGCGGCGCGGATCAGAGCTTGCACGTCGATTCCCGTCATTCCCACTTTCAGGGACTTATAGACCGCTTCGTAGACGCTGAGGGTAGCCTGTGCCGCTATTCGGATGCAGTCGACCTCGTGGTCGCTCTTGATCATGCGGCACCCGGCGGTGACCGGCGTCGCGCTGACTGTCTCGATCGCGTGCGCACCCGCGTTGGCCAGGCTATTCGAGAAAACGTATTTGACCGTCTCTTCAATTCCCAGGCGTCCCGTGCCGATGCCGCAATCTTTGAGGCTCTTAATGAGCAGAGCGAAGGGGTTCTCGTCTTCCTGCCATACTCGCGTGTCAGCCGACGACCCGAAGGGGCCATTGGCCAGAATCTCTCGCGCGCGTCCCTCCTCGAAAGCCGGACATACGATGAACGGGTTGGCTTTGGCGGGAATCACGACCGCCCACAGACGCTCACCTCCGCCGATCTGGGCATTGGCAAAATAGAGGGTCGAGGTGCCTCCACACAGGGCGATGGCGTCGATCTTGTTGACCGCCATCAGGCGCTTGGCTTTCTCGACGCGTGCCATGCGCTCGTCGTTCGTGATCGGACGCACTCGAGCGGTCATCGACGGCAACGCCGCAATTGCTGGCGGGAGCGGTCGGTGCACGGCTTCCTGGGGTCGTTCGCCCTGCGCCGAAGCACCTATCGTCGACTTAAGAGCGCCAGTTGCTGCGACAGCTGCCGACGACGACCGTAGAAATGAGCGCCTTGACAACATTGCATCCTCCTCCGAATTCGAAAATGACGTCGGCTTCATCAATGCGGCTTGCTTCGCCGGGATCACCTGTGGATCGTACGCGTCTTCTCTCACCGAAACAACAAAGTGCTGGTCCCGCCGGAAGGGGGAAATTGTAAATTAAAACCAAATTCCTGGTTAGTCAGCAACCGGGTGGGGCGTAATACTCACTTGGACGGTAAGCCAAGATTGCGCGAGTACTGACTGAGATCTGGTGACAGAACGTAAGTAGTGTAATATGCAGTCGTCGTCTTCGTCACCACGAAGGGGAAGCCGCGAGAAAGCTGATACCTTCTGGAGGTTTTATTGACTGACTGGAGAGACGAAGGTTGAGTGAGACCACGCGTCCGGCAATTTCCGGAAGAATTCCGTGGATTCTCGCCGTCGTGACCTGCCAGGGAGGAATACATGGAAACAACAACCCGTCGCGACTTTCTCATGTTGACCGCATCCCTGAGCGCGGCCGTTGCGACCGGCAATGCAAAGCCGCTCTACGCGGCGTCCGAGACCGTTCCTGGCACTGTGCGCGCATGGAGGACGAGCGCTCTTGAGAAATTTCAGCCCGTCCAGTCGCCGCCGCAATGGGAAACCGCACAGGAGTTGTCACCTTTAGCAATCTATCTTGACCCTGCGACCGTGTTTCAAGAAGTCCTCGGCTTTGGTGGCGCTTTCACAGATGCATCTTGCTATCTCTTGAGCCAACTCTCGCCGGATGCGCGCCACGAGTTCTTATCCGACCTGTATGGCCCTTCAGGGTTGCGGCTTTCTGTCGGACGAACTTGCATCGGAACCAGCGACTATTCAACCAAGATGTACAGTTACGACGACTCGACCGAGCCTGATCCCGAGCTAACGTCCCCATGCTCAAACGGTTGCCTTGTGTAGTTCTCTGTCTGGCGGTGCTGTGCATTGGCATGCGTGCGGCCCCACCAAACGATGCAATAGTTAGCTCGTGGAGCTACGATCAGAACTCAAAAATTCTGACCATCCATCTCCAAAATGTCTCCGGTAGGCATATCAGCGCCTACAGCATGTCCGTGAGCGTGAGATATGCGGATGGTTCCGTTCAAACTTCGGAATTCTCGAATGACTATCTACCGAGAATGGCCTCCGTCAATATCGCTCCGAGCTTGAGGAAGAAATACGGCGATGGCGCATTCCTTCCTGGAACAACCCATAACGAGGGAGTGTTTAGTCCGGCCCCGAAGGTGGCGGATGTTTTGGTAAAGGTCGATGTAGTCGCATACACAGACGCAACGGCTCAGGTCCAGAATCAACAAGCATTCAACCAGTTGTTGGCACGCAGAAAAGCGGAAGTGCTTGCCTTTCAAAAAGCCAGCGCAACTATTGCGCAATCATCTGATTCAAAGGCGGCAGCCGAGGAAATTGGCCGGCTAGCCGACGCTGCGAAGAAAGAAAGTACATTAAATGACCCGCAAACCGACCTCGAGACGGCTCTGCGACATCTCGCTACTCGCGCTCAAACAACGAACCTCAAGCGACTTGCTCAAGACTTGCAAGCGCGGATCGCCTTTTATGCCGCTCACACTGAGTTGAAGGAGGTACAGTGAAACTGCGGAGCATCTGTACTGAGACCAACTTCGGCGGTAACGCGGTTAGCACGTTAGAACGGGGCGGGCGACCCAGAAGTGGATGTCAAGCCGCCCGGGCCTCTCGGCGCTCTTCCCAATAGCCTTCG
>DATAIH010000003.1:0-8206 GCA_036262755.1 Candidatus Acidiferrum sp. | reverse complement strand
GATATTGTGGCCGGTCTCCGCCAGGCCGTGCCCTTCGCGCGGATAGCGCACCAAGATCGCTTCTGTTCCCACGTCCTTGAGCGCAATGAAAAACTGTTCCGCCTCGGCGATGGGCACGTCGTTGTCGTTTTCGCCGTGCATCAGCATCGTGGGCGTATGCGCCTGAGCGACGTGCTTCAGCGCCGAGCGCTCCCAGGCCACATCCATCAGATTGCCCTGGTGGAGGAACTGCCCGAACTCCATCTCCTCGTACTGGTTGTAATAAGTCATGTAGTTGTAGCTCACCAGGTTGGCGATTCCCGCGATCGGCACGGCGGCCTTGAATTCGTTGGTTTGGGTGATCAGCCAGTCCGTTAGTTGTCCTCCGTAGCTGACGCCCTCGATGCCCATGCGCTCGCGGTCGATCCACGGGTTGCGCCGCACTGCCGCGCTGACGCCGTACAAAACGTCCTGTCCCTCATTGCCGTCCTGATCGCCAAAGACCGCGTCCGCAAACTTCTGCCCATAACCGGTCGAGCCGCGGTAGTTCACGTTGAGCGTGGCCCAGCCGTGCGCCGCATACACCTGGTTCTTGAAGTTGAACGCCGGGCCGTTCTGCCCGTGCGGGCCGCCGTGAATGTTCACAATCAGCGGGTGCTTGGACGTGGCGGTCATCCCCAGCGGCCTGGTCAGAAACGCTTGGACTTCGTATTTATTGTCGTTGCTGACAAACGTGAGCGATTCCACCTCGGCGATCTGCTTGCCGGCGAGAACTTGCGCGTTCAGATCGGTCAGCCTGCGCGGCGCGGCCGTTCCGCTCACCACATACAACTCATTGAGATCCCGGGGCGAGGCATAGCTGTAGGCCACCGCGCCGTCTTTCCCGACCGAGAAAGAGCCGACAAAGCCCGGCTGCTTCACAACGTACTCCGGTTTTCCGCCCGAAACGGGCACTCGCACCAGATAATTGCTCCCTCGCTCCTGCACCGTGAAGTACACGGAATTGCCATCCGCGGCCCAGCGCGGCGAGCCCTGCCGGTCATCCAGCGCGCCGCCGATCTCGCGACGCTCGCTCCCGTCCGCATTCATGACCCACACGTGCGTATCTTCCATGGTGGTCTCACGGTCGGTTAGGCCGCGGCGCGTCCCGCGAAAGAGAATGCGCTTGCCGTCGGGCGACCACAGCGGATCGTACTCGTTCGATTCGGTGACGGTGATCCGGCGCACGCTCTGGTCCGCGACTTTCAGCGCGAACACCTCGTAGTTGAAGAATTCGTCCTGGTTCGGCTCGGGGTTGGTCAAATACAGAATCTCTTTGCCGTCCGGCGACCAGTCGATCGAATGCTCGTCGGTGTCGCCCTTCGTGAGCTGGCGAATTTGCTTTGTCGCAATGTCGACGACGAAAATGTGCAGCCGCTGGTTGTCGTTGAACCGCGTCATTCCTTCGCCGGCGTCGGGCTTGTAAAGATAGCGGGTAATGACCATCGGGTCGCCGCTCGCCTCCGCGGCCCGGCTGTCGGGCGTAGATGAAATGTACGCAACCTGCTTCCCATCGGGTGACCAGGTCAGTTCATCGCCCGTTCCCGGCAGCGGGCTGTTCGTGCCTTCCACCGGCGCGAGTACCGTAACGTCCGAGCCGTCGGGCTTGGCCATCATCAGTCCGCGCTTGTCGCCTAACCGGCCGAAAAAGGCGATCCACTTCCCGTCCGGCGACCACACCGCCCCGCCGGCGCGGTCCTTGTCGCCGCCGAAACGAATCGATTTCTGCGTGGTCAGGTCCATCATCCAGAGCTGGCCGTAGGGTCGTCCCGGCTCATCACGCATGACCACGGAGTAGGCCAAGTGGCGCCCATCCGCAGAAAGCGCCACACCTCCGACCGAACGCATCTTCGAAAGATCGCCGCTAACCAGTCCTTGCGTCCTCGCAGGCGGGAGTGTCGCGACCAGACCCAGGGCGGAAAGAAGAACAAGTCTTGCAGGTAGACAAAAGATTTTCATGCGAACTAGCATGGGCTCTCCCTTCGATTTGCCGAAACGCGCATCTACGGAAAACGCAGCCGGGTATCCTGTCACGCAAAAAGCGGCTCCGTCAAGAATCGCCGCATCGGAGATTGCCCCTCATGCTAAAATCCCACGCGATGAGCCGGCTCTGCTCTTCCCGTTTCGAGCGAGCGGCGCGCAAATTGGGTTGGACGCGCATCGCCGGCATCGATGAAGCCGGTAGGGGCGCGTTGTTTGGCCCGGTGGTTGCCGCCGCAGTGATTCTCAATCCCAAGCGCCGTATTGTCGGTCTGGACGATTCGAAGAAGCTTACCTCGGAACGGCGCGCGGAACTCCGCGAACGCATCTCGCAACACGCCCTGGCTTGGGCCGTCGCGGAAATCGACGCGCAGCGCATCGACGCTTGGAACATCTACCAGGCTTCGCGCCAAGCCATGATCGCCGCTCTCGAGCGGCTGGCCATTTCGCCCGACTACCTCCTCATTGATGCCATGCGGCTCGACGTGCTGGTCGAGCAAAAGTCGCTGATCAAGGGCGACGCGCGCAGCGTTTCCATTGCGGCCGCATCCATTCTTGCGAAAACCCATCGCGACGCCCGCATGGAAGAGTGGGACGCGGTCTATCCGCAATATGGCCTCGCGCGCCACAAGGGCTACGCGACCCCTGATCACCTCGAAGCCTTGCGTCGGCACGGACCCACGCCGCTGCATCGCTACTCGTTCGCGCCCGTGCGCGATTCCGGTTGCTGGGCCGTGGGCGCCACGCAAACCGCCCTGCCGATTTTTTAGCGTCGGGCGAGGAGCTTTCCGGCATCCCTGCGCAACGGCTAGGTGCTTTTCGCTGGTTTCTGTTTGATCGCGACAGAGTTCTATCATGCGAATCGCGGCAATCTATGACATTCACGCGAACCTGCCGGCGCTAGAAGCGGTAATCGGGAAAATCCGTCAAGAGGGAGTAGACCGTGTTGTGGTTGGCGGCGATGTGCTGCCCGGCCCGATGCCCGTCGAAACGCTTGAGCGCCTGCGAAATCTCGACATCCCGGTTCAGTTTGTCTATGGCAACGGGGAGGTCGCGGTCCTCGAGCAATTGGCGGGCAGGGAGCCAACCGCTGTGCCCGAACCGCATCGCCCCATCATTCGCTGGACGGCCGAGCAGCTTCGCCCCGAACACCAGCGGTTTATGGCGGCGTGGCCCAAAACACTCTGCCTCAACCTGCCTGGATTAGGAGCGGTGCTCTTCTGCCACGCCACACCTCGAAACGAGAACGAGTGTTTCACTCGCTTGACGCCGGAGACCCGGCTTTTGCCGATTTTCGCCGGGCTCAACGCGGCCGTGGTGGTCTGCGGCCACACGCACATGCAGTTCGACCGGCAGGTTGCAGGGATTCGCGTCGTAAACGCCGGGAGTGTGGGAATGCCCTTTGGCAATCCCGGTGCCCAGTGGCTCTTGCTGGGCCCGGAAGTTGCGCTCCGCGACACTCCGTACGATCTGCCGCAAGCCGCCGAGCGCATTCGCTCGACCAATTACCCGCAAGCGGAGCATTTTGCTCGAACGAGCGTCCTCGATCCCCCCTCCGAGCAAGCCATGCTCGAGGTGTTCTCGCGCGTTGAGCTTAGCTAAGGCCGATCACGGGCCTGGAGTGCTTCGTCCCGGGTGCTGCCCCCCGGCGGCGGCCCGCCCGGGCGTTCTCCGTGGCCCTTTCGCCGTGCCTTCGCCCCAGAGTTTCCTCAATGGAACGGGGATAACTGCCTGCTCACAATAAACTTTCGGTTCGTTGACTTGCCTTTTTCCGGCCTGCTAGCGTAACCACAGCGGCCCCGGGGGCGGTTTCTGCCAGCCGGCCAAGGGGTTAGTGTGTTTGGGACTGCTCCCTGCGAGCGTCTCTTTTTCGCGAATGGCTTACAACAAAAGCAAAAACGTCGAAGCCGCACAAAAGCTGCTGAACCAAGGCAAGGTCGCCCAGGCCATCGCCGAATACCAGAATATTCTCAAATACGAGCCCCGCGACCAGGTCACCTTGATGACCATCGGCGAGCTGTACATCCGCCAGGGCGAGACCTTCCAGGCCATCGAATACTTTGAACGTTTGGCGCAGCTTTTCGTCGGCGACGGGTTCCTGACCAAGGCTATCGCCGTTTACAAGCGCATCGCCAAACTGGCTCCGGAAGAGATTCGGCCGCTCGAAAAACTTGCCGATCTATACGTTCAGCAGGGCGTCATGAGCGAAGCCCGGCCTCTTTTCCTGCAGCTGGCTGAAATTCATCTGAAGCAGAATCGCCAAGCCGAAGCGGTCGGCCTGCTGAAGAAACTTTTGCAGGCTGAGCCGGACAATCTTCGCATCCAAATCCGCCTTGCGGATCTGTACCAAGCCATGGGTCAGACTCGCGAAGCCATGGAAGCCTACGTTTCCGCTGCCCAGCGAGCCCTCGCCCGCGGCGACCAGACGGAAAGCGAAAAGCTTGCCGACAAAGCCTTAAAGCTTGACCCCAGCAACGCCGCGGCGCTCATCGTCCGCGCACGTTCGTATTCTTTGCAGGGCGACACTGCCAAGGCCGCCCACCTCCTCGAGCAGGTGCCCGATCTCGAAAAAGGTGGCGAGCAAACCGAACTGTTGCTCGATTTCCATCTCAAGAACTCCAGTTGGGATCAGGCGGTCACGCTGGCGGTGCAGGTCTTCGAAGCGGACACGAAGAACTATGGTCCGCTGCAAAAGGTCGTCGAGGCCCTTCTTGAGGCCGGACAGACCCAAAAGGCCATGGGGATTTTGGACCAGGCTCGCGTCCCTTTGACGGATGCTGGCGAACACGAAGCGGTCGGAAGAATGCTCAATGGTCTGGCGGAAAGAACGCCCGGCCGGCTCGAGCCGTTGGAGTGGCTCGTGGAGCTTTACGGCCGCACCAGCGATTCCTTCCACATGCCCGATGCCCTGGCCAAGCTGGGCGATGCGCTCGTCGAGGAGGAGCAATACGACCGCGCGAAGCAAGTCTTTGAACAGCTCGTCGAGCGCCAGCCTGACAGCGACGCTGCCAAACGCAAACTCAATAACGCTCTGCGCAAATTGGGCTTGCCTCCGGCAGCCGATGTCCCTGACGAACTCCCCGCGATTCCCGAAGATCATCTGCGAGCAGAAATACCCAAGGCTCCCACGCCCAGGTTGCGCTCCGATGTAAGCGGGTTTGGTGCGGAACTTGGAGACAAGCCTCAGGCTCCCGGCGCGGCAGTCGATCTGCAGTTGGACGAGGAGACGCAGAAATTCATCGCGCAGTCCCTCACCGACGTGGACCTGTTTGCCAGCTACGGTCTCACGCAGAAGGCCATCGGATTGCTCGAGGCCATTCTGCGCCGCGCCCCGCGTCACACGCCCACGCTCGAAAAACTTCTCGATTTTGTTCTCGGCGCCGGCGACGATCGCCGCACCGCCGAACTGGCCGCGCAGCTCGAACAAATTCATACCGAGACAGGGGACAAACGCAGTGCCGAGCGCTTTGCGGAATTGCGTCGCCGCTTCCAACGCGCCGCCGGACTCTCGGACGAGGACCTGGCTAGTGCCGCGGCAACGGCGAAGCCGGCCGCCCCCAATGAGTTCCCCGAAACCGCCATTCCGGAAATCACCGCTGTGCCCGCGGAACCAGAGCCTGCTCCTGCCGCTTCGCATTCGGCGCCCGCTGCCCCCGTTGTCGAACCAGAACCGGAGCCGGCCGAAGTTGCCGCTCCGAAAGCAGAAGTTCAGGAAGTGGATTTGTCCGACGAGTGGGCCACGCTCCTCGAAGAAACGCAGGCTCCCGAGCCAAGCCAGGTCGCACCCGCCCCGCCACCGGCTGCGAAAACCCCGCCCTCGACGGAAGCGAAAGCTCCCACCGCTGCCGTGCGTCCGGCAAAGCCTGAGCACGTCGAAGAATTTCAGATCAGCGAAGAGCCGGCCCCGGTTGTCGCTGACGATACGCCTCCTGCCACGGCTCCGCCAATTCCCGTGGAGAAGCTCCCGGCCCGAACACCCGCCGGCAAATGCAAGGAAAAGCCCGCGCCAAAAGCTCCGCCGAAGCCGCTAAAGCCGGCCGAACCCGAACTCGAATTGGACCAGGAGTACGAACTCGTGCTCCAGCAGGAACCGCTGGTCCCCGCCTACGATCAGAAGCCTCCCGAGCCGCCCCGCTCTGCGCAAAACAAAGCCGCGGCGCCCGCCTCCGACAGCGGTTTCGAATCCGATCAATTCCTGGCCGATCTTGCCAAGGAAATCGATCAACTTGGGATGGACTCTCTCGCTCCGTCCTTCGCCGATGCGAAACCGGCTGCTCCTCCGGCAAAGCTGAAGATACCCGTCGCCGCTTCGCCGACCGCCGAGTCCGGCCCGCTCCAGGAAGTCTTCGAGGAGTTTCGCGCAGAACTTGGCGAAATGGGTGCGGAAGCGGAGGAAGACCTCGAGACGCATTACAATCTTGGAATTGCTTTCCGCGAGATGGGCCTTCTCGAAGAAGCCATCAGCGAATTCCAGAAAGTCGCCAAAGCCAGCGACAACGGCCGCGCCTTCCGCTATACCATGCAGTGCCGCACGCTGCTGGGCTTGGCCTTCATGGAAAAAGGCCAGCCCGCCATCGCCGCGATCTGGTACGAGCGCGCTTTGCACACTCCCGGAATCGAGCCGGAAAGTACGCTCGCCTTGCGGTATGATTTGGGTGTCGCCCAGGAATCGGCGGGCGAGCCGGAAGCGGCCCTAAAGAGTTTTTCTCAGGTCTACGCGATGAACATCGACTACCGCGACGTAGCCGAGCGCATCGCAGCTCTTCAGAAGCCCATCCGCTAACCCAGGATGCATCCAGGCAGGACGGATTTCCATAGAGCGATGAACCGGATTTACCGCGCACTTCTGGTTGTCGTGGCGTTCGAGATGGGCGTTCTGCTGCTCTATTTGCCATGGTCCATCTACTGGGAACAGAACTTTTTCTTGCATCACTATCCTTTGCTGCGCTCCATCCTGCTTCATCCTTCCTTTCGCGGCGCCGTCAGCGGCATCGGCATTCTGGATATCCTTCTGGCCGTCCGATGGATTAGCTTGCGCCCGGATCCCGGCCGTGTTCCCCCTGCCTAAGTCGGGAAACGCGCCGTTGCTCTGCTACGTGACCGACCGCAGCCTGTTTGTGGCGGAACCCGCACAGGGGCAGAAAATGCTTCTGAAGAAAATCGCAGCGGCTGCGGCGGCAGGCGTCGACTGGATCGAGATCCGCGAAAAGGATCTCTCCGGAAAGGAATTGAGCACGCTCGCGCGTGAAGCTAGGAAGCTTGTTGCAAATCGAGCCGGCGTGTCGCCGCAGGTCGCCTCTTCGCCGCCAGCCCAAGCGAGCCACGCGCGAATCTTGGTAAACGACCGGTTGGACATCGCGCTGGCCGCCGACGCGGACGGCGTCCATCTCGGCGAGCAAAGCCTGCCGCCACAGGAAGCGCTCCGGCTGCTGAAATGGCTCGGGCGCAAAGATTTCTTGGTCGGCGTCTCTTGCCATTCGCCCACGGCCGCCAAAGAGGCGGAGCGCGGCGGCGCGCACTATCTGTTCTTTGGTCCCGTCTTTGCCACGCCTTCGAAGGCCGCTTACGGCGCTCCGCAAGGACTCGACAGGCTCGGCGAAGTCTGCCGCGCCGTCACCTTGCCGGTGCTGGCCATCGGCGGTATCACGCCGGAGAACGCCGCCGCTTGCCTTTCCGCCGGAGCTTCCGGCATCGCCGCCATCCGCCTGTTTCAAGACGCAGCTGATCCCGCTCGCGTGGTCAAAACCCTGAAAGCACTGACGGGCTAAGCTGCAATCCTTCTGAGCCGCGCGGCTCCGCGGCTCGAGCCAAATTGTCAATGGTGAACCCGGTCGCGCGAACGGGTGAGGGATCTGCCTTCGATCTGCTACCGTTCCTGCAGCCGCCGCAACAGACGGATCTGCCCGGCATGGTAAACGTCATGAAACGCCGCGCCGTAAAGCTGTTTCAAGAACTTGGCGTCGCGCGGCTTGCGCAAGGCCTTGGCAATCGCGGCGCACATGGCGCGATGCTCGCGCTCCAGCAGCTTCTTGTCGGCCCTCCATGAGGCTTCTGTCGCATTGCCTTTTTCCGGCCGCGGGAAGAAGTTGCTGCCCTTCAGAGCGAACGAGCCGCGCTGGTGGCCCTCGATCCTGCGCCGTACGGTGTACTTCCAGTACGCGGCGTGCAGCGCCACTTCCCAGATGTTGTGGCGGCCCGGCCCGGGCCG
>DATAIH010000002.1:0-56026 GCA_036262755.1 Candidatus Acidiferrum sp. | reverse complement strand
GCTACGGCTACAACAACTCGTTCAATCGAAATTTCAACACCAACTACAACAGAAACTACAACACCAATATCAACCGGAATGTCAGCAACAACTTCAACCGCAGCAACCTCAACAGCGACTCGTGGGCGCACAGTGATTCGTGGGCACACAACGATAGCGGGAGGTCTAGCGCTTTCAGCGGCTGGGGTGGAAGTCATTCTGGCGGTGACTCGTCTGGTGGTGGCTGGGCATCGAGGGCGAACAGCGATCGTGGGTGGGGAAGCATGCGCTCGAGCGGTTTCGGCGGTGGTCGATTCGGTGGTGGTGGATTCGGTGGTGGCCGGTTCGGCGGATTTCGGCGCTAAACGCCCGAGAGGCCGAAAGGCATGCTCAGATCAAGTTGGAGCGACTTATGGCACACATAGGTTGGAACAATCCCGGAGCGGCACCTAAGTGGATGTCAATCACCGTGTCGGCGGCGTTGGTTTTACTGGCATCGTGCTACCGGACGCAGAAGTCTGCGTCAGAAAGTGTCGGGCAACATACTTTCGCGTCACCCGAAGAAGCTGGGGCGGCGCTTGTCGCGGCAGCAAGATCTGGCGATCAGGGAACCTTGCTTGCAATCTTCGGCCCCGGCGGCGAGGACGTTTTGTTTACGGGAGACTCGGTGAGGGATCAGGATAACCTAAAGGGCTTCGTTGCCTCCTACGACCAAATGCACCGATGGGGAAACCTCAAGGCAGGAGGCAAGGTCCTGTATACCGGAGCCGACAACTTTCCGTTCCCGATTCCCCTGGACCAGAATTCCTCTGGACAATGGTCCTTCGATACGGCCGCCGGCAAGGATGAAATCCTTGCGCGGCGGATCGGCAGAGGTGAGTTAACGGCGATCGCCGCATGTCAAGCCGCTGCAAATGCGCAAGACCAATATTTCAGCAAGGCAAAACAGTACGCCCAAAGGTTCGCCAGCGATCAGGGCAAGCAAAACGGTTTGTACTGGCCTGATGCAGACGGCAACTCGCCGAGTCCGCTTGGCCCTCTTGGTGACTTTGCAAAGGCGCTGGGCTACCCCAACGCCGGCGACAAACCTCAGCCGTTCAACGGCTACTACTATCGGATACTCACGAAGCAGGGCACCGGCGCAAAGGGCGGTGCGAAAGATTACATCGTGGACGGAAAGATGACGGGTGGATTCGCCATTCTGGCCTATCCGGTGGAATATCGGAACACCGGAATCATGACATTCGTTATCGGAAAGGATGGCGTCATCTACCAAAAGGATCTGGGCGAAAAGACCACCGACCAGGGCGGCGCAATGACGGAATACGATCCCGGGGAAGGCTGGAGGCCCGCCGTTTAGCAACGTCGTGTTCAAAAGGCATGTGAGCTTCGACCAAGCGAACGATTTTGGGGCACGAAGGGAAATCGCCCTGCCGTGAGTCCATCTAAAGCGTTGATACCTTGATACGACTGAAACTTGCCGACCTTTGCCGGGGCGGCGAGCCACCCGTCTTGAACAAAGGAGCAGTGAGTACACAGCATATCCCTCGGCGCTTGTTTGAGACCCGTAACGATCGCTGTTCTATTGTTTGTCATAAACGCTCGCGTTTGTGAACTGCCTCCCCTGCGTGTCCGTGCCCTTTGTGGTGATGGTGAGGATCCTTCCATTGTTTGAGACAATGCTAACCGCCGTTGCCACCACTTTACCGCCCTTGCTAAGCGTGGACTGAATTGTATTAGGAGCGGTCAGGTTCGCAGCAATCGAGTCTGCCCCATAGGGCCCTTGTCCCGTGATCGGGTAACTCTTTCCGTCCAGGTTGGTGGTGTATTCGAATTCCTCGGTGCTGCCATCTCCATTGACCCGATCCACGCTGATTCTCATGCCGTTGGGCCCCGTGACGACGATCCGAGTTTCACTCTTCCTTGGCGGTCCAGGTACAAACTTTGACTTCTTCGCATTAAGCTTCCAGGTCCCGACAAAAGCGTCAGTCTGGGCGATCAGTGGCCCTATGAAAGAGAGCGCCAAAACAAACACGGTGCAAACCCCCAATAGCTTCTTCATGGTTGTCTCTTTTCGACTCAAGTTTCTCGAGAGACCTCAACGTCGCATCGCAGGTTTTGCCGCGGCCGGAACATTGCCGAGGCGAGCGTGGAAATTCGTTAAAAACCTGCCCTTCGTTGAAGCTATTTCTGATCCGCTGCAATCCGGAAGAAAGGAAGCCACAACCTGATCATCGCGATCGGGGGCGCATGGTTGCGTGTTCGAAGCTTCCGACTCGACCTGACACTCGTCGAACAGGGAAGGCGCGCGGTGATCGCGATCGATAGGTTAGGTTTTCTAGACTCCGGCGATGGCTTTGTTCTGTAGAACACGCACGACCACGCGACGATTCTCCCTCTGCCCTTCTGCCGTCGCGTCGTTGCCGACTTGATGGCTCTCTCCCATTGCACCTGGTGCAAGCATTCTGGTGAGAGGGATATGACCCTGCTGAATCAGAATATTGACCACTTGGTTGGCACGGTCTTCGCTCAGTTGCTGATTCAGGGTCGCGCTACCAACGGAGGAGGCGTAGCCCTTGACCTCGATAACGTAGCCATTAATGGTCTTGGCCTTTTCCGCCAACGCGAGCAGTTGGGGGCGAAAGCTGGGATCAACGTCGACCTTGCCGTTGGCGAAGTAGACAGTGACCTCGTCGAGGATGTAATAATCGTCCAATTGGCCGAAACGCGCGACAGCCGCGTCAATGGCCGCTTTGTTGGCGGTGATCTGCTGCTGCTGCTGTTGCAAGGCTATGTTCTGTTTTTCTAAGGCGATGTTCTGTTTTTCTAGTTCCATCTGGTTCTGCTGCGCCTGCACCCGAACTTCGTGCATGCCAGCGTCTATCTTCTGAGCTTGCTCCAAATCGTTTCCTTTAAAGGAGACCGACTTCGCTACCAGTTGACTTTGATCGTTGTAAGTTCCTTCCACCTTAACCTCGAGTCCAGGAATGAGGGCAGCCATCGACATTTCCTTCCGGCGGGCCTTGAACACACCCTGCACCTGTCCCACCTGAGTGTTGTCATTTAGCAGGACGGCAAGGTTAGGAGCGTCGGATGTCTGCAGAATCATGGTGTCGCCGTTTCGCGCTTTGATCACACCCTCGACCTTGACGGACTGGGCCAGGGCAATGGTGCTTAAAAGAGCAGCCCCGGAGAGCAACACACTTACAACAGGAATAGTTCTAGACAAACTGAAATGATTCATAGACTTTGCCTCCTCTCGGCAAACTTCGATGAACTAGATTCAAAGCAGTGAACCTTTTGAGATGCTCGCTGGCTTTGAAGAACGGCGGGCTTTCTACTCGTCTTTCTCCACGACCGGATTCCAGGACTGGTCCGGATTGAAGCGCTCCATCTTCTGGAATTCGGCTGTGGTGTTTGGCCCAAAATCCCTCTCGTACACAACGCCGTCCTGGCTGACGATGAAGGTCTTCACACCGGTCTCCCGGTATTCGGCCGGTGCGGCTACCAAGGCGAAGCCCCCGATCATCACGCCTTTGACCATGTAGTCCATTTGGCCGAGCGGCGCCGCAGGCCCCTGCCCTTTCAAAATCTTGAAGAAATATCCGTGGTATGGATCTCCTCCGGGCGAGTAGCCTTGGTCGATCACCCGGGCAATCTTTTCGCCAATTGGGCCGGCCCAACTGCCGTCCGGGTTTTGCCAAGCCAGCCCATCCTGCTTGCCGGGGGTGCTTATAATTCGTTGGGCGTATTGGTTGACGTCGAAGCCTTCGCGCGGCTGGAACGCATACGCGTGTTGCGCTTCTACGTAGCCTCGGCAGATATCAATCGCGTCCAGTTCGTTAGCGCCGATGCGGCGATGGAGGAGTTCTTGGCGACCGACCTTGGCATCGAAGTACCACTTGTCGCCTAGCTTGACGAGCGGTACCGGGAACGGCCAGTCCTCGTTGCCGACGAGGAGGAACGCTCGGTTTCCCCTCTTGGGGTCCACGGAAACGCTTTTCTTTTCGCGGGCCTCCGCAGCGAAGTCAGAAGCTCGCTGACGGTCTTGCGGGTATTCACCAGAGAGAACGATATCGTAACCATCGGGTCCGAAAATCTCTTTGAGAGCGCGCTGGTCAAACTTCTCGGCTGCATCGACGAGCTCATCGGCTGCCTGTTGCGGTGTGTTGAACATCTTGGCATTGACGGTAGTCGACACCGGAATAGCTTTGGCGGTGGACTGTTGCCGAGCGACGAGCGCGTGTGTGGACAAGAATGCGCACGCGATAGTTGCTGTCGCCCAGAGCAGTTTGAGACTTGGACTCCCACGCATTTGTTTCATTGCAATGCTCTTCCAACAATTCTTCACAAGCAGCGCTTACCTGCGCCGGCCACCGCCGCCACGCCCGCCTCCGAAGCCTCCACCTCGGGACCCCATGCTGGAGGCGCCGCGGTTGCTGTTGGCACGCGCACTCGATCCGTCGTATCCCCGAGAACCTCTGGAACCTCCGCCGAATGCGTCTCGGTTGCCTCCGCCCCCTCGCGTAAGATCCCGGCCTCCAATGCTGTTTGGCCCCGCTCCGCCCGACCGGTTACCCGCGCCCAGTCCGCCGCCGGCCCGGTCGCTGACGCCGGCCCCGCCTCGATTGCTTGCCAGATTGCCGCCCTGGCGTCCCAGTTGTTCTCTGGCACCAGCCTGACGGTTCGCCAGGGAGTCCCCTCGCGCGGTGCCGCCAAACTTGTTCGCGGTAGCACGGTCGCGGTACGGCGCGCCACCGCGATGTTGAGGATTGTGTTTCCAGGTTGCGTCTCCCCGGCCTCCTCGGGCAAAGTTGCCGCGGTCGCCGCCTCCTAACCCGCCCCTGTCGCCGCCGCGGTTGGGTAGCTGCGACGGCCGATTTCCACCGCCAATGTTCGTGTTGCGGTTGAAATTGTTGTTGTTATTGATGGTGATGTTGTTGTTGCTCCAGCCGCAGCCCCAGCCCCAGCCGCCGCTCCAAAACGCTCCCATCATCACGCCCACGCCAAATGAAATGGACAACCCTGCCGCGTAGTATCCCGGCGGAGGGTAGTAGATGGGCGGATAGGGATAGACCGGCGGACCGTACACCACCACTGGGTCATAGGAAGGCACATAGACTACCTGCGGATTGGCCTGTTCGATCACGATCACGCTTTTGTCCTCGACGACCTTGGTTTCCACCTTCTGTTGTTCCGTCGTTTGTAAATTGCCTTTGTCTTGGGCCTTCTTGCGCATGCGCTGCACTGCATCCATCAGGTCGTTTTGTTGTGCCAGGAAGGCGTTCCCTAGATCGGTGGTCCACTGAATGTCGTCTGCCAAACGCTTCGCCACGTCAGGTAACGCCGCCAACGCCTGGATGCTGGGATCCCAAGGCTGTTTCGCCACGGCGTCGACCAGGGCTTGATCCTTGAGCCCAGGGTTTTTCGTCAGCCACTGCTGGAGCTGGATGATCTCGAGAGGATATGTGGATGCGGCTAGGACCTGGGCCAGCAGCGGGTCCGGATATAGCGCAACAGGGGCCACCAGGGAATCCATTTGATCGCCAGGAATCGTCGATGCCGCATTGCTCTGGAGGGGCGCCTTTGTATCGGCCGAAGAACGGTACGGCCGGTATGCCAAGGTGTCGCCAGGCACGAGGACAACGGCAACCAGAACAACCAGCAAACTACGCACGCCGCTCCTAAGGTGCCGTTGCTCGTTCATGGCCATCTGCCCTTCCGAACCTCCAATGCGCCTCCCGCGAGTTCACTGGAGACGGAGCGAACAATTAGCACCACTTTGTTCGGGCGGGGTACTGTCAAAACGAACAGTGCGTTTAGCAAGCCGCTGTGTAGCTATGCTGGCAGTAAGAGTCGACTTAAGTGACCGACCATCACCGCCGACCTGTCGTCAACCATGCGGGGAAGGGACTGTGACTTGTGACAGTCTGGGCTCGCTTGGTCACTTCAACGTGGATGCCACCCGATGGAGGCTGCCGCTGGTTCCTTCGACTGTCAAAACTAACAGTGTAATTCGAAAGGCAAAGCGAGTCAGATTGGCGGAACGAGAAGTTGGTGAGGTGTTCAATGGCAACAGCAAGTCCAGCGCAGGGTTTACCAAGTTCATTGCCAAGCGTGAGGAAAATCACAGGTTGGTACATCGCGGCAGCGGTGCTGTTCATCGTGCTGGGAATGTTAGCGATCATCGAACCCGCTTTGGCGGGATTGGCAGTCAGCCGCCTCGTTGGCTGGCTGCTAGTTTTCGGTGGGGTGTCGCATTGGATTGGAGCGTTTAAAGGGGGCGGGGCAAAGCAGGTCATCTTCCAGGTACTGATCGGTTTTGCGTACCTGATCGGTGGGTTCTACTGCCTGATGCACCCGCTTTTGGCCATAGGTACACTGACTCTTTTGCTGGCAGGGGTGATCCTAGCGGGAGGGTTGCTAGAGATTATTTCCTATTTCCGTCTCAAGGGCGAGGACGCATCGGGATGGATGCTGTTCAACGGCATCATCACGCTTTTTTTGGGCGGGATGATCTGGTTCCATTGGCCATCGAGTTCTGTCTGGGCCATTGGTATTATAGTTGGAGTAACCCTCTTCATGACCGGCATGGCACGTCTGATGTTCGGGCTCGCAGCGCGGAAGGTTATGCGACAGGCCCCGGGGATAGTATAACGACGTGCATTTCTGAGTGGAATAAACGCACCGACTAAGACAATTGAAGCTCACTCGCGCAGGGAACAGCAGTCGAGTGAAGGGAGGAGATTCTCTGAAATATTTCGTGGCCCTGCTCGCCCTGCAGAGTTCCCGACAGATAACCGCACAAAGTGTTCAGCCCATATTTGTGAGCGGCCTCGTCCCAGAGCTCTTCGACTCGCAACGCCGCATCCAGCTTGCCTTCCGTCCACAACAGGGGAGCGCATTCCCCGCAAGCCGTAACGCGACGAGTCTCCCCCGCAGGCGCTTTGCCGGCTGTCTTGACGAATCGGCTTACCGCATGCGCCAACCGGGCTGGGTCAGGCTGGTCATTGGGCATGAATAACGAGAGAGTTTCATAAACGTCGATGGAAGTATAGCTGCCACTCCTGGTCAGGGCGTCCAAGTCGAAGCCTTGAGTCTCGAGTTTGTGAAATAGGCCCTGCCGATGAGTCTCCGTCGCTATAGCAACAACAGCATTGCCCGCGTTTAGACCGCCCGCGATAAACTTTGCGAAGCCCTCCAGGAATGCAGCGTCGTTCGGATAGACTTGAAGCTCGTGACGGCTAGAATCCTGCGAGGTATCGCCGTCCGGAGTGGCGCAAAAAACTTGGCCCACCAATCTGGTGCTAATGTACCGCTGGCCCTCCCTGACCGCTTTCACCGCAGCCAACAATTCCCTTCCGGCGTCGGACTTGATGACATAGCCGGCCCCGCCAGCCTCCAAGGCCGCTTCTGCTATATCGGGCGAGTTCTGTTCACTCAAAAACAGGATTTTCGAATTGGGCGAAACTTCGCGAATGCGTTGCCCGGCTTTGATCCCATTCAGCGTGGGAAGTCCAATATCCAGCACAACTAAGTCTGGGCGCAAATCTTCGCCTTGATAAACGGCCTCCAGGCCGTCAGACACTTCGAGGAGGATCTGCAAGTCCTTCTGTTTCCGGAAGGTTGATGAGACAAATCGCCGCCAAGGCTCAAAGTCGTCAACGACTAGAATTCGGAGAGCCATTGGCCTACTTCAAGTCGTGCATTGGTTGACTTTACGAAGCGCATGCGAAGTACCCCTGCAACCGCCCCTGAACTAGCTCACGATCGTTCCCGGCACACCCTCCCCTTAAGCATAAACTTCAACTAAGTTCGACGTCCCCAGGCTGTACCGGAATCCGACCGTGGAAGCCGTGGTCAGCTAGGCTAGGTGTTTCCGAGCAGTTCTGTCAATGGAACAGAGCCGGTTTAGCGTTGGAAATCTGTGGAAAAGTTATGCGACTAGCGGAGACCGATTTTATATATGTCTCAGCAACTCTAAGCCATTTATTACTACACGGTAAATAGCCAGACACTTCGAGAGAGAGCCGCCAGTTTCCAGAAAAACAAAAAACAATTACCACTGCCGACGAGGAAGTCGAGTATCAGCTCCTCTTTTTGAAGGTTGACCGGGTAAGCCTCCCTGTCCGTCTGGCCCGTATCTGAGGGCTCGCCTCCCGTGCGCAGGCCGGGCCTTGCCCAGCACCGGGTAAAGCTCTGATTGGCTAGCGCTTGCCTCGACTGCAAACTGTCGAGGTGCTTTTCGAGCCTTGTCGGTTAGGCCTCGGAGCGTGGCGATTTTTGAACCCTCACGATACGATACGATTTGAACGCGCTTGTCCGTACGCTATGCGGCCGCGAACGCGTATTCTTGATCTGGGATGACCGAGCTGAACTTCCAGAAGGCGCGAGCAGGACAGTCAGTCGAGCGGCGCCCACCTCTTCTATGGCCAAAATGGTCCCTTTTGGAATTTCCAATTCAGAGCCAAATTCAGGTCCCATCAGCAGAGTCTCCATTAGGTCCTTCAACAAAATCCCGCGCAGGCTTACCTTGGTTTCCCCAAGGGTTAGTCGCACCAGTACGTGTTGACCAACCCACGATTCAAAAGCACTCTGCATGTCGCCCTCCTGGATGTTTCTCTCTTGGGAGGACGCAGCATGGGTGTCAGCAAGCCCCAGGCATACTGTCAAGAGTTACAGTGGGTGACCGATTGCGCAAAGCTATCCGTTGGTTATGAGCCGTGTGCGGTGTGGAACCGGGGCACCGCTGTGCCAGAAGTCTCAGGGGCTAAATCTTATCCAACTAGTATTGACGCTGGCGGTCCTTCGACCGACCGGCTTTGCGAGTCAAGGGGACCCGGTGTCTTCCGAAGATCGAGGCCCTCAGTGAATGCGAACCTTAGCCGCACTAAAGGGGGTGGGTGTCGGTGTAGGGCCGGTCGGCGAGCCAAAATAGAGCGCCCGAATGGAGGCAGTTTGTCCAGAAACCAGATCACTTGCGCCCGCAATTCCGTCAAAATTCGAAGCGCTCGACAATTGTACGGTTGCGGGAACGGTCAGCCCGAAGAAGGATGGAAACGATTGCATGCTGAATAAGTTGGGAGGAGCAAAACTGGCCACGCTTCCCGTGACGCGAGTGAAACGGAGATACACGAAATCCACGCTGGCAGCCGCCGGCGCGGCGCCGGAAGCTGCTGTGAAAGAGACAACATGTACTGCCAGGGTCTGGCCGGGCGTCAGAACGGAGGCGTCTGTGGCTCCACTGAAAGTGCTATTCGGAACCACAAGATTCTTGGTATCGACGACAAACGGTTTTGGGTTCACTAGGGTGACGGTAACCGGAGTCCCTAATTCGAGATTGTTTCCAATAAGGCTATTGGCTGGCGCGAGAACGAGGTCATTGGTAACAAGTTGAAATTGTGTAGACGAAGAAGGCGGCAGCCCAATAACGCCCTCGATCCAGTCACCGGCGGTGATCCCCAAGGGATCGTATTCCAAAAGAGCGAATGTGCCATCCCCATTCAAAACCGTTTCCAGGCTGGCTACTTGACCCTGCTGGGCACACGTAAACGTGCTGCCAAGATTGAACATGGTGCAGTTGGGAGATACCGTCGTTGACGGCAGAGCGATGGCGGTTATGGAGCCCTTCGTGGCCGTTTCGATCGTGACGCTCTGCCTAGCCGCATCAACCGCCGAAACGATCCCGGTTACGTCGTCAATAAAGTCCAATGTCGAGGAGGGTAAACTGCTGGACGACGGTGGAACCATGCCCACGGTCAAAACGTTAGCTGCGCCTAGGTCTACACCGCCGATGACCTGCGTTTGTTCGTTGATGGTCAATGCATTCGCGACACTTATGTTGACGGCCAGCCCAATGCTTTGTCCGGGAGCGACAGCCAGTGGAAAAGGCGCTCCGGTGATCACCTGGACGGCCGCTCCGCCGCTCAAGGTGCTTACGCTGCCTTGCGCACACCCCGTGATTCCGTGAGTCTGGGTACAAAAGGTTACCGCAGGATTCGACAGCCTGACGACCATACTCGTGTAGGTCCCGGCTGGAATGGCATTCGAAAAAGCGAGAAAGGCAGTGTCGCTTTGAAGTCTGGTCAGATCTACCCGGTACAGGTCGGAGTTCAACGGCACACTCACGAAACCTCCGGTTGATGGAGTCAATGAAATCCCCACCACCGTGGTCTTGAAAGAAAGAAGATTAGCATTGGAAGGCGGTGAGAGCGGGGTGGCACGCAGTGTCACGATCAATCCCGTACCGCTCCCTTGGTTTCCCCCTGCCACGAAGCGACCCGGACCACTGCACGCCGCAAGGGAAAGACCCACGACAACAGTCAAAAACACACGCCGTTCTCTGGGCTCCCCTGAGCACTGAGCGGCTGGAATCAAGACGCGAAGTGGGCTCACGCAGGCCTCCGAGCGCCAAAGGTAATCGTGGCCTTCCCCTCAGTGCGTCACCAACTGTTATTAGTACCAGCCTCGCGGCATCCGACGGAGCGAGTACAAATTGCGCTCACCGCCGGATTCTCATCTACCGCCGACAACTATGCGAGGGATGAGAAAGATCAAAGGAAAAATGCGGGAAAGGGCCATGCTCGTAGCCGGCCGTCGCTCTAAGGCAGGGACAAACCCTCAGGGGGCGTCTCGAACGATTGCAATTCAAGGAGATGCGATCGGCGCAGAAACTTCGATAACCGTGCCCTTCGAGGGCACAGACGAAATGTGGAGCGTACCGTCAAGAGCCAGGAGCTGCTCGCGCACGAGTGTCAGCCCTGCGCCCTCGCTGCTCGGCAAGCCTACTCCGTCATCAGAGATTCGCAATTGGACCACTCGCCCATCCAATCTCAGCTCCATGAGGGCGGTTCTGGCATGGCTGTGTTGTGCAATATTCTGTAAAGCCTCTTGCGCAGCGCGAAATAAGCAGCTTGAAACGTCTGATGGTAAAGGAGACCGCAGATAGTCTCCTGCGAAATCAATGGTGATGCCACACCGAGCGCCAGCATCCCGGCACAGTTTTCTTAAGGCCCGGGGGAGGCCTAGGTATTCCAGCATGAAGGGGTGCAGGTCGTGTGATAAGTCGCGAATGGACTTGGAAATATCGGAAATCTGCTCGTAGATTTTGTTTAGAGGCGATTTCGAGAAGACCAGCGACGCAGCCCGGAGTTCGTCGAGGTTGAGGCCCAACAGCGTGAGTCGCTGGAGAATGTTGTCGTGGAGTTCTCGCGCGATGCGATAACGTTCCTGCTCCTGGGCATGGACAAAATTGCCGTATTTCGCGCGCAGAGCTTCCTCACTGCTGCGCCGCTCGGCGATCAGGGCGCCCGAGGTCAGGACTGATATTGCAAGCACGGTCAGCAGAAAATGAAGCGACAAGACTCCGTAAACCAGGGACTGCATCCCGAGCGGGCCCCGTCCGTGCATCGCATTCCAGACGGAAATCAGGGCCACAACCAGCAGGGATGCACTCGCTCCTCCGGACCCAAATCGCAGTAGCGCCCAAATCAGAAGTAGCAGAGGAGCATAAGCGAGTGCCCAGAAACTGCCTATAGCGCTCTCCCTGCCGAATACGAGGAGATTGACAACCAACGTGCTGATCGCGAGCACGCCTGCCTCGGAATACGCCCAAAGGTTTGCTCTGCGGAACCAAGCGAGCCCTTTAACTCCAAAGATCACGACCGTCGGCACGATGGTGAGATCAGCGACGATGTTCGACGAGAGCCGGGTCGTCCACAGCATCGAATAATTCTGACCAAGTCCGGTCAGAAGCACACCCGCAGCATCCAAAAACGATGTTGCTAATGTCGGCAGGAGAACACCAAAGACCAAGAAAACGATCACCCCGTGAACGCTTTCGAACAACGGCTTGTCTTTCTTCAAGATTCGCACGCATAGGGCGCCCAGCACTGCCTCACCGGTGTTTCCGAAAAACCATATTAGCGAAGAGAGCAAGGGTATGTGGGCGCTCAGCTGAACGAAAAGATGGGCAGGGAACACCGCCAACACAAGCACCCACCAGACTCGCCGAGGGGTCAGCAAGAGCGCCGCGAGCAGTATCGCGTTAGGAGGCCAAAAGGTTGCAATCGGCGTGCTAGCGGGTGTCAGTAGGAAACCGACTTGCGACCCGACGTAGTAGCCGATAGCGACCACCAGGGCGATTACGCGTGTATTGATTGCCGGGGCGAGGACCGGCGTCTCGTTTTCGCCGGGTACATCCAGAGGTCCACCGCTTGTCTCAAAACGAAGGATACGTCGAGCCGCTTTCCAATTCAGCATCTTTGACGACCCCCGGCTAGGCTTAGGTCACCAAATCCGCCAAGGGGGTATAAGGTAAGCAAAAATTAGAAAGAAGTCAACTAGGGGAAATACCCGGGAAATACCCGAGGGGATACCTGGGTGAATACCCGAGGCAAACGTTCTCTGTGGCTGCCCCAAGGCATTGAGTGAGCCTAGCGCAAGGACCAACCCGGGACGCGTTGAAGATTACTCGCAGCCGGAGGACACGAAGCGGAGTCCGTCCTTGGCCAGTCCAATCGCCGGAATCAGGTCGGTAGCCAAGCGAGGCTTGAGCACAAAGCCGCAAGCGCCCATTTCTAGGACGGCGCGACAGGTATCCTTATCCTTTTCAACCGTGAGGAAAACGATTTTCGTGGACGGGTTGGCCTCAAGCAGACGTTTGGCTGCTTCGATTCCGTTGAGAACGGGCATGGAAATGTCGAGCACGACGACGTCGGGAAGCAAGCGGGCAGCAGCGCTAATGGCCGCTTCTCCGTTCGTCACCGCACCCACGACTTCGCAGCAGTTGGCAGATAGGAATCCACGGACATACTCGAGCACTTGAGTGTTGTCGTCAGCCAACAGTACGCGCGTTTTGGACAAGGGCCGACTCCGTCCCTGACAACCGGTACAACACCTGTGGTCCGATAAAGTTTCCTACTACGAAGTGGCGTTGCCGGGGAAAGACGTCCCGGGCTTCTCCCAAAGGACGTTTTGGGGCACTGCGCGGCCATTATGAGGGGGGCATAAAGGGCTGTCAACGTCACCGTTCTGTGGCGTGCGTTAGAGTAACGATAACGCCAGCGGCACATGATTAGGGAGATACCAGTGCGATGTCGTTCTTGGATTTATTTTTCATTTTGGCCGCGTAGACCATCGCCTTTGTCTCGAGCAAGTCTGCCTCAGCCTCGCGCTTGGTCTTCTGGAGCACCCGGGCGTAGATTCTCAGGGTCTGAATGAGAGCCGGGTAATCCGGAGGAGAAGACTTTTCCAAGACAGCCAGCGCGCGCTGGCAGGACGCTTCGGCCTCGGTGTAGTTACCCTGCAGCAGATCGGCAAGGGCCAGCCCGTTAAGAACATGCGCGACTTGCGGGTGTTCGAGGCCGTATAAGCGTTCTTTAGCAGCGAGCGCTTGCGCAAAGAGCGGCCCAGCCTCGTCATACCTGCCTTCCTTCACATAGAGTTCCCCTAGGTTCTGCAATGCCTGTCCAAAACTCAATGACCTTGTCTCCCCGGCTCGGTGCCAGATCTCGAGCGAACTCTTGTAGAGGGTCTCCGCCTCGGGATATTTGTGCTGAGCGTATCGCAGTACGGCGAGATTGCTGAGAGTCGGCGCTACCTCCGGATGGTTCGGGCCAAATTTCTTTTCTCTGATAGCCAGCGCCCGCCCGAGGAGTTGTTCGGCCTCCGAATATTTGCCTGCCCTCAGCTCCGCCAGCGCTAAATTTTGGACAACGATTGCGGTGTTCGGATTGTCCGGTCCGAGTTTTTTTTCGCAGATGGCCAAAGCTCGCCGATAGCAGATCTCGGCTTGCTTGTACTTCCCTTGCGAGCCGTCGACTACTGCCAAGTCGTTGAGGATGTCAGCGACTTTGGGGTTGTCCGGTCCAAGTACTTTTTCGCGTATTGCCAGCGCGCGGTCAAAAAGCTCCTCCGCTTCCGAGAAGCTGCCTTGTTCTCCGCGAAGGAGGGCGATGTTCACCAACACGGTAGCCACTTCCGGGTGTGCCGGCCCGAGAGTCTTCTCCCGAATCGCCAGCGCCCTCTGGAAATTGGATTCCGCCTCCGGGTAATTCTTTAGGCTCTGCTGGAGCACTCCCAGCTTGTTGAGAACAATTGCAACGTCGGGGTCCTCCGGGCCAAGAGCCTTTGTCGAGATGGCCAAGGCACGTTCCAGAGCGGTTCGGGCCTCCGAGTATTTGCCTTCCCGTTGCCAAACCCCCGCGAGGTTGCCCAGGGCGATGGCGACCGTGGGGTGTTCCGGGCCAAGCGCTTTTTCCCAAATGTCAAGGGCTCCGTGCAACAGCGGCTCCGCTTCCGAGTACCTAGCCTGGTCGGTGTAAAGCATGCCGAGATTATTGAGGACCGTTGCAACGCCTGGATTGTCTGGTCCAACGGTCTTCCGTCGCACTGCCAGAGCGCGCTGGAAGAGTGCTTCGGCTTCCGCGAACTTGCCGTCATCTTCATCCACGGTGGCAAGGTTGTCCAGCGTCGTAGCCACATTTGGATCTTCAGGTCCAACGGTCTTCTCCCAAATAGCCAGTGATTTCCGGTAAAGGTCCTCGGCTGCCGAATACTTGCCTTGCGAAGCGTAGACGGCTGCCAGGTCATGGAGAATTGTAGCCGTGCGGGGGTGCTCCGGTCCCAGTGTTCGTTCCCGGATGCTCAGCGCGCGCTGCAAAAGCTCCTGCGCTTCGGAATATTTGGCTTGCTCCCGGAAGTTCCTGGCCAGCTCATCAAGCACCGTAGCCACGTCCTGGTCTTGAGGTCCGCGAGCTTTTTCCGCGATAGCAAGAACATGCTCGTACAACGATTGAGCTTCGGGGTAATCGTGATGTGCGGAATAGAATACCGCCAACTCATAAAGAGCTGTTTCATACCGGGTATCCAGTTCTCCGAACCCTGAGGCTTGCTGGACTGCCTTCTTAAGAACGTTCTCGTCGGGATCGTAGCGTTGCTGCTGGGAGGTTTGCGTCTTCTCTGAATTTTCATCCTTGGAAGATGAGACCTGTCCGTAGGCTGTCGCTGCGCAACCAATCACGGATAGCGTAATTGCGACGTGACGAAACTCCATGGCTCGGCCTCCTCGACACAGCTCGCATGCCTAAGCGTTGCGATTTGGGGCCGTGGGCGAAACTGTCAGAACTGCTAGTCAGGGAATGCGGCGGGTTGGGGAATCAGATGGTTCTGGCGCTGGCGGCAAATCAAGCGATCTACCGATAAAACGTCAAGCAGTAGTCGTGCTCCGAACATGCTCCGGAACCGCTTGATGCTCGGTGTTGGGAGCGAGATATTTGATCAGAAGAACTTCGTTTCCCTTCTCGCTGTACATCAGCTCATCCACAAAGTGCCTGGTGAGCAAAACACCATAGCCCCCCGGGCGCAACCCTTGGGATTCCCGGAAGAGAGCATGTCGAATCGGGTCGTAGGAAGGATTATTGACGGCGGCATGGTGAATTTCCTCTAGAGAGAAACCCTGGCCGGGGTCCTTAATCCTGCACATGACCGACTTGCGCGTGCGCACATAGGCGACTTCAACATACTGGTTTGGATCGAAATTCCCTCCGTGCTCGATGGCATTGAGCAACATCTCGCGAAAAGCGGTTGCGACATCATCTCTTTCGGGAGCCGGCAGATCCGACACTTCCTGGAAAAACTGGACCAGCCGATCGGCCGTCTTCTTATCGCAGCGAGCGATGATGCTGATCCATTCGGGCGTGGCTTGGAGGAGTTCGATGCCATCGTCCCAGAAGGGCTCCGTCGCGGCACCCCGCACGATCTCGGCGAGCGAGGACGCCGAGAATGGCTTAGTGAAATAGCTGAATGCACGTTCCCGCATCGCGGTGATCACGTCCGCCGGTGTACTTTCGTCCGCGAGGATGATGAGGCGAACATGCGGGCGGACCCGGCGGATTTTTCTCAATAAATCGATGTCTTCCTTTCCGCTGGATTTTGTCCCGGTGATGATGAGATCAAAAGCTCTCGCTTCAGCCAACTTCAACGCTTCGCGGTTATCGGCGGCATGCACGACAGCCCACTCTTCAGACTCAAAAACGCTGTCAAGCGCGGTCGTTACGTGCGGATCGGCATCAACAATCAGCGCGGACTTCATGGGGGCTGCTAGCGTTCCAGGTTGTGCGGCAAGGTCCATAAATTTTGTCTTCAGGTGGCGTTTTGAAACAGCCGCAGACTGTGGGTATCCACTCTCGGTCGCTGACCCTTCGTCCGAACTTCGCCCCTTAAGCGTAGGCGGAGAGGGGAATCGCTCGCTACCGTCACTTTTGACAGTTTTGCTGCTCGACGGAACACCCGTCCTATTTCGTTCTGGCTCGAGAAACACCCATAACCGCCAGGATGGCGGCGATGGGAATCGCCGGATTCTTTTTCTGTAAGTTTTGCCAGTTTCTCACTCTGACTCCGTTGCTTACCTTCAGACCAAGGCACACAACCGATGAGCTCTGGTGTGGGCTCACGATAGACATCAGCGGTGCCCGTTTGCGCGGTTCAAAAAAACGAAACGGAGAGCAATCATGAGTTCTTCTGCAAAAGCACCCGCCCCTCGTGTGGACCAGTTCTTTACCGTGGCGGAGGCGCGATTCGACCGTTGGCGCTCTCTGCTCCAGGCCGCGCGCGTGTGGGAAAACGTCGCAAACCGGCAGCCTTCTGAAACGGAAACGCATCAGGCGGCGACTTCGGCATCCTTCCAGGAACTGCGCCAATGGGAGGACTTTTTTGCCTATCCTGGGGAATCGCTGCTCAGAACCCTCGGCGAACGCATCAGCTCGGGTGATGCGACGGGTGCTGCTCATTTGGCACAGTCTATCTCTACCGCGCTCCTCACGCATTCCTATCGCAGCAATCTCGCTGATTGGGAAGGCGAGGAGCAGCCGGCAATCAGTTTCGCCGGTCGTGTGCTCGCCGGCGAAGAGACACAGTACCGTCCCTATTTCGAGGTATTGATGGTGAGTCCTGCTCGTTCAGCAACATGGTTGGACTTGGCTCAAGAACTGCGCAAATTGCGCAGACCTCAGGACAAGTTCATCTACGAACCGGTCTTTGTCGGCAATTTCGAAGATGCGGTACTGGGGGCTATTCTCAACGGCAGCGTCGAAGCCGTTGTTATTTATGAAGGCATTCCCTTCGCTTCCTCGCATTACAGTCCAGTCTTGCGCGAGTTTCTAACCGCACATCTGGCAGCCAGCAATATCGACAAGGAGACCGGGCAATATTCTTTGGCGCTCGCCGAGGGACTGAAGCAGCTGCGTCCCGAGCTCGACATTTTCTTCCTGAGTGACCGGGAACCCGAGAAGCTCGCAGGTGACCCCCGAGGAGCTTCGATCCGGCGCGTCTTTTATCAAGTTGAGGAGCCTCTCGAATTGCACCTGAGCATCCTCGACGGCATCGCCGACAGATACAACGCTCCCTATTTCGATAACTTGCAGAGATATGCGCAGCGCCCCATTGGCACGTTTCACGCTTTGCCTGTTGCGAGAGGCAAATCCATCTTCAAGTCGAATTGGATTCGCGACATGGGGCAGTTCTACGGGCTAAACCTCTTCCTTGCGGAGTCCTCGGCGACGACCGGTGGTCTCGACAGCCTGCTGGAGCCGACCGGCAATATCCGACTCGCTCAGGAGAAGGCGGCACGCGCATTTGGAGCGGATCATGTTTTTTTCGTCACCAATGGCACTTCGACATCCAACAAGATGGTCGAACAGGCGCTGCTGGCCCCTGGCGATATCATGCTGGTCGACCGCAATTGCCATAAATCCCACCATTACGGGGCGGTACTCTCTGGTGCGCTTCCCCTGTACCTCGAAGCCTATCCGCTGACTCAGTATTCCATGTACGGAGCGGTCCCGCTCGGCACCGTCAAGAAAGCTCTGCTTGATCTGAAGGCCGAAGGGAAGCTGGATCGCGCGCGTCTTTTGGTACTTACCAACTGCACGTTTGATGGGCACATCTATAACGTTGAACGAGTCATGGAGGAATGTCTGGCGATTAAGCCCGACCTCATTTTCCTCTGGGACGAGGCATGGTTTGGGTTCGCAAGATGGAGCCCTTTTTACCGCAGGCGCACGGCGATGGGCGCCGCCGCTATTTTGGAGCGCAAGTTCAAGGACCCAACCTACCGTGAGGCATACCTAGCACAGCAAAAGAAACTCGGCGCCAACCCCAGCGAAAAGGAGCTTCTCGAGACTCGCCTCCTTGCCAATCCCGACAAGGTTCGCCTGCGCGTGTATCAGACAAACTCAACCCACAAGTCCATGTCCAGCTTACGACAAGGCTCGATGGTGCTTGTGAAAGACCCGGATTATCACAAGGTAGAAGAACAATTTCATGAAGCCGTTTTTACCCACGCCTCTACTTCACCCAACCTGCAGATCATTGCTTCTCTGGACATCGCCAGGCGGCAGATGGAGTTGGAGGGCTATGAACTGGTCAATCGCGCCGTTCAACTAGCGCTGGATGTGAGGCGCGAAGTGAACTCTCACCCGCTCGTTTCGAAATATTTTCACGTGCTTGGCGCAGACGAAATGATCCCGAGCGAATTCCGAAATTCAGGGTTTGTGGACTACCTGAGGCCGGGAGTGACCTGGGGGGCGGCGGTGAAGGCGCTGAGGGAAGACGAATTTGCGCTAGACGCAACACGTCTCACCCTGGTCTGCGGTTCCGCGGGATTTGACGGCACGCAGTTCAAGAACATGCTTGCGGCCGATTACGACATCCAGCTCAACAAGACATCGCGAAATAGCGTTCTGTTACAGACAAACATCAACAATACGCGCAGCGATATCGCTCAGCTCATCAAAGTACTCGTCGAGATTTCTCGGCGGATCGAAAAGAAACTCGCCGATGGAGGCAACGCGGAGCAGCAAACCTTTGCGGCCCGGGTGAAGTCCCTCATGACGGATGTGCCGAACCTTCCGAACTTCACCTCCTTCTTCAATCGCTTCCGGGAAGACCATTCCAGCAGGACCAGCGAAGGAGACATGCGCTCCGCATTCTTCGCCGCCTACAGCGAACAGCAATGCGAGCACTTGAAGCTGTTCAGCCCGGAGATCGATAAACGTTTGAAGGCCGGCCCCGAGCTGGTTTCGGCGAACTTCGTGATCCCGTACCCGCCCGGATTTCCAATTATGGTTCCGGGCCAAGTCATCGACGCAGAAACCATTGGGTTCATGCGAAAACTGGACGTCAAGGAAATCCATGGTTACACCGCCTCGCTTGGACTAAAACTGTTGAATCCAGCCTTTTTCAAATCGGCAAAGCCGCCGACGGCAGCGCGGGCGGCATCCGGAGACTAGGGGGCGCCATCTAGGAACGCGTACCGCGAACTGAAGTCCTAGCACCTCAGAGGAACGAATGAAGGGAAAGCTTTTTCCGCGATTGGTCCTGCAATGCCCTCGTTAACTGCCGCGAGACCTGTAAGGTCTGACAGGTGATTTGAGTTTTTGCCGACCTTAACCTCTTCCTCGCGAACGCACTGGAATGACGCAAAACCTGGAGGAAAATGATGGGCGTAGCCTCGTGGATCGCTGCCACTCTCCGGCAATACCCGGAGATCGCCATTTTCCTGACCCTTGCTCTTGGGTACTACTTTGGCAAATTTACCTTCAAAGGAATTGGCTTGGGGTCGGTCACCGCCACGCTCCTGGCCGGCGTGATCATCGGACAGCTTGGGATCACCATCTCGGCACCTCTGAAGGCGACCGTCTTCCTCATGTTTCTGTTTGCCGTCGGCTACGGGGTCGGGCCGCAGTTTGTCCGTGGTGTCGCCAAAGATGGGCTGCCACAAGCAATGTTTTCCGTGGTCCAGTGTCTGCTGTGTCTGATAGCCCCGGTGGTAATCGTCAAGTTTGCCGGCTACGACGTGGGCTACGCCGCAGGGCTTTACTCAGGGTCACAGACGATCTCGGCTGCGTTAGGCCTCTCAACGGACGCGATCAATCGATTGGGCTTGGCCGCCGCCGACGCCAAGCGCTTGCTCGATGCGATGCCGATCGCTTACGCCGTGACATACATTTTCGGCACCGTCGGCTCTGCGCTCGTGATCGCTCTGCTCGGCCCCGCATTGCTCCGCATTGACCTGGTTGCTGCCTGCAAGGACTACGAGGAGAAGCAGGGCGGCGGCAAGAAGGAGCTCGGAGGGGCCGGCATGGCTTGGCACCGCTGGGAAATGCGCGCATTCCGCGTGCCGCCTGGCGCTAGGGTTATCGGTCTTCGCGCGATCGAGGCGGAGGCGATGGTCCCCTATGCACGCGTTTTTATCCAACGCTTGCGCCGCAAAGGGGTCATTGAGGAAGCGACCGCAGACACGGTCCTCGCCGAGGGGGACGTTCTGGCAGTCGCGGGCTCTCGTGAGGCACTCGTCAGCATCATTGGCGAACGCGCGAAGATGGTGGCCGCCGCGGGGTCTCGCGACTCGTTCACGAAACCCTCTAGCGATGTCACGATCGAAGTCGACGATCCCGAACTGCTCAGCGTTCCGGTGGAAGGCGTCGACATTTACGTAACCAACAAGGACGTCGATGGAAAGACTCTTGCTGAACTTGCTCAGCGCCCCGCTTCGCGCGGCGTTTTTCTGCGGAAGATCACCCGCGGCGCAACCGCCACCAACATCCCCATCCTGGCTAACACGCAGGTCTACCGCGGGGACATCGTTACTGTCGTGGGACGCACACAAGACATCGCCGCAGCGTCCAAGCTGCTCGGCGTAGTGGACCGCCCGACCGATATCGCCGATGTCGCGTTCATCGGCGCGGCCATCACCCTGGGTGCTCTGGTCGGCGCCTTGGTCTTGAAAATCGGCGGCGTACCGCTGACACTTTCTACTGCGGGCGGCGCCCTTATCGCCGGCCTCGTCTTTGGCTGGCTGCGCTCGGTGCGCCCGCGCTTCGGACGCATTCCCTCTCCCACCGTTTGGTTCATGAATTCGGTCGGCCTCAATATTTTCATCGCCGTTGTCGGAATTTCGGCGGGGCCGGGTTTTGTCAACGGGCTGAAAACCCAGGGTGTCGGGCTATTTCTCTGGGGCGCGGTCGCAACCACTCTGCCCCTGGTCCTCGGTATGTTCATTGGCAAGTACCTCTTCCGGTTCCACGACGCGATTCTGCTGGGCATCGTCTCCGGCGCGCGCACGACAACCGCTTCGCTCGGCTTGGTTTGCGATCGCGCCGAAAGTCAGATTCCCGCTCTCGGATACACGGTGACGTACGCCGTCGGTAACACGCTGCTCACGATCTGGGGCATGGTCCTCATCATGGTGCTGGCGAGAGGCCACTAAAAGGAGACAAGCATGGACGTACTGGACCTTCGCAACTTTGAAACGCTCAGCCCTTTCGAAATCAAGGACGAGCTTATCAAACTCGCTAAGAAGACTTCCCGCACGACGCAGTCGGCCTTCCTCAATGCTGGCCGTGGCAACCCCAACTGGATTGCCACCACTCCGCGCGAGGGTTATTTCCTGCTTGGGCAGTTTGCCATCACCGAGAGCAAGCGCGTGATGGAGCATCCCGCCGGCATCGGCGGCATGCCGCGTGCGCAGGGCATCGCGGGCCGTTTGCAAGCGTGGCTTGCCAAGCACTCCGATATGCCTGGCGCATCGTTTCTCTCCGAGATGGTGACGTTCACAGTAAAAAAATTTGGGTTCGAGCCGGACGCCTTCGTGCACGAACTCGTAGACTCCATCATCGGAGACAACTATCCGGTTCCCGACCGCATGCTGGTCCACAATGAACGCATCGCGCACGAGTATTTGATGTGGGCGATGTGCGGGAATCCCCGGCCAGCGGGAAAATTCGACCTCTACGCGGTCGAGGGCGGAACCGCCGCGATGTGCTACATTTTTAAGTCGCTGAAAGCCAATCGTCTGCTGCGTCCCGGAGACACTATCGCCTTAGGAACACCGATCTTCACGCCTTACATCGAAATGCCGCATCTCGAGGACTACGCTCTAAACGTTGTCACTGTCCACGCTCCTCAGGAAAATCGCTTCCAGTTTACCGACACGGAACTCAAAAAGCTGGAAGATCCCAAGATCAAGGCGTTCTTCGTCGTAAATCCGGGCAACCCAACCGGCGTCGCGCTGAGCAAAGAGACCATTGGCAAGATCGCGAATCTAGTGAAGACCAAGCGTCCCGATCTCATGCTTCTGACCGACGACGTGTACGGAACGTTCGTCCCGGACTTTCGCTCCTTGCTCGGCGAATTGCCGTACAACACGATCGGCGTGTACTCCTATTCGAAGTATTTCGGCGCCACCGGTTGGCGGCTGGGCGTCATCGCCGTGCACGAAGAGAATCTCTTCGACTGGATGATCACGAAGCTGCCCGATGCCGATCTCAAAGCGCTTGACAAACGGTACGGCGCGCTGACCCTCGAGCCGCGCAAGATCAAGTTCATTGATCGCATTGTCGCCGACAGCAGGGATGTGGCCCTTAACCACACCTCGGGGCTTTCCCTGCCACAGCAGGTCATGATGAGCCTGTTTTCTCTTGCCGAGATGATGGATGGAGCGAAGCTTTATCAAAAGGCCTGCATGGACATTGTCCAGCGGCGTGCCAAGGCAACCATCGAAGGCTTGGGCATTCAGCTTTCCCCCAACCCACTTTACGATGCCTACTACGGTTTGATCGACTTCGAATTCTTTGCCCGCAAGAGGATTGGAGAGGAAGCCGTTGAGTACCTTAAGAAGAACGTGCATCCGCTCGACCTCGCGTTTCGTTTGGCCGAGGATCATGGAATCGTGCTTTTGAATGGAGGCGGCTTCGACGCCCCGGACTGGTCTTTGCGGGTGTCCCTCGCGAATTTGGACGATGAGGTGTACGAGGAAATAGCTCGCGGAGTCCGCTCGATCGCGCGCGGGTACCGACATGCCTTCGAGGCTTCGAAGCACGTCGAAAAACCCGAAAAGTCGCAAAGAGCAGCTGCGCGATAGTTCGTCGGCGATCTGCTTGGCAAATTCCGGCGAGGAAGTATTCCTCGTTCCGCCGGGTTCTCTTGGCTGGCGTGCCGAGCGCATGAACCTTCTGTGGGCTGCGACGAGCGTACCTACGCGACTCGGTGTGAACGCTCCGGCGCGCAACGAAGGAACGGCACATGAAATCGCTTGCAACCCTTTTCACCAAATATCCGGAAATGGCCGTTTTCCTGGCAATTGGCATCGGATATTTAATCGGAAAACTCAAGTTTCACGGTGTAGGGTTTGGCGTCGTCACCGGCTCGCTGCTCGGTGGCATCTTTATCGGAAATTTCTTTCATGTGCCGGTATCCGACCATGCGAAGGCGATGCTCTTCCTATTGTTTCTTTTCGGAATCGGTTACTCGGTCGGACCAAGTTTTTTCCAGAACCTGAAAGGCGATGGGTGGCGATGGGTGCTCCTCGGCGTGTTTGTGCCCGTTATAGGTCTTCTCACAGCCTACACGGTCGCCCGCTCCTTGAAACTGGACCCCGGCTACGCCGCGGGCTTGTTGTCCGGCTCATTGACCGAATCTCCGGCAATCGGTACCGCCAGTGAAGCTATCCGCGCGTTGCCCGTTTCCGACGATCAGAAGCAGCAATGGATCTCACACATCGCGGTTGCCGATGCCATTTGCTACGTTTTCGGAACTCTGGGCGTGATCCTGGTCTGCGGCAGCTTCGGGCCGAAACTCCTCGGCATAAACCTGCGGGCGGAATCGAGAAAAGTGGAAGACGCTTTGGGCATTAGGCACACCAAGCTTGGGGTGTCTTCGGCGTGGCAACCGATCAGCATTCGCGCGTACAAAATTCCGCCGAATGGCCAGGCAGCCGGCAAAACCATCTCTGAAGCCGAAGGCTCCGTGTCCGGCGCGCGTCTGTTTGTCGAACGCATTCGTCGCAGTGGCGAAATCTTCTCCCCGGTTTCGACCACCGTGCTGGAAGCGGGCGACACGGTTGCCGTTCTTGGAAGAACCGAGGCCTTGATCAATTTGCTTGGCCCTTTGTCCACGGAGGCAACGGATCAAGAATTGCTCGACATTCCGGTGGCTTCTTTTGGGCTGTATGTCACGAGCGACAGGTTCGCCGGGAAAACTCTGGGCGAAATCATCGAAAACACCGACGAAGCGCGCAGTGTTTTGCTTCGTGGCATCACTCGCGGCGATCAGACGATTCCTATTGGACCCGGCACGGTCATTCGGCGCGGCGATACGCTTGAGGTATCCGGTTCGCAGGCCGCTGTCGAAAGACTTGCGCCGCTGGTCGGCAGACTGATTTCTCCGACAGAGGACACCGACTTTATTGTCCTCGGAGTAGCCATATTTCTGGGCGTTTTGCTTGGTGCCATCATCACGATACCGCTGGGCCGTCTAAAGATAGTGCTCGGGACCAGTGTGGGTACTCTGCTCGCAGGCGTGACGGTCGGCTGGCTGCGATCCTTGAAACCGTGGTTCGCCAGAATACCGGATGGGGCAATTCATTTCATGAAAGACATCGGCTTGGCGGCCTTCGTGGCCATGGTTGGCCTCAAAGCCGGCCCGGTCTTCATCACCGCCGTGCGGGAATACGGCTACCTACTCTTCCTGGGGGGCATTGTGGTGACTCTTGCGCCCCTAATTACAGGCCTGTTCTTTGCACGCTATGTTTTGAAGCTAAACCCGCTGCTGCTCCTTGGCGGACTCGCCGGCGCTCAAACAATGATTGCTGGCGTTGCTGCCGTGCAGGAAAAATCCGACAGCCCGGTTGCCACCCTGGGTTACTCCTATACCGTTGCGTTCGGACACATCCTGCTCACGACTTGGGGCACCATCATCGTCTCTCTCATGACTTAGGCCAAGCGAGGATCTATGGCACACTCCGAGAAATGGGCGCCGAGGAATGAAGCCGATGAGAAGGATTCTCGAAGGCCCCTTTTATTTCGAAGCCGGCTCACTCTGTTCCTGGCGCTCGCGTTTTTCTTAAGCCTGCCGGTTCTCGTCAAGCTGTTCGCCGCTCCGCAGAACCGGACAGTGGTTCTCACCGGCCATCCTGGAGAACTGACGGTAATGGAAATGGGTGGCCGCTACTATGTTGATATCGAAGCCTTGACGCAGCTGGCGAACGGTTCACTCAGTTTCAAAGGAAATCAAATGGTATTGACCCTATCGCCGGCCACAAGTACTCCGGCAGTCGCCTCGGAGGCGAGTCCGCCAACCACGCCCGGATTCTCCAAGGATTTCCTCAAGGCAGGGATCGAGGAGATGTCCGTCATCAGGGAGTGGCGGAGTGCCCTCACAAATGCTGTTCGCCAGGGATATCCCGTGACCGACGAGTGGGCCGCAAGGTTTCGCAGTCAGGCGCAGCAGAGCCTCCGGCTGGTTTCCGTAGCAGCCTCAACTGACGCGGACCGGAATGCGCTGCGATTGCTGACGAATGAATTCAACAACATGAAAAAGTTGAGCGATAGATTTGTCGAAGCAAATCAATCGCGCACCTATGTTCCGCCAACGGCCTTGGACAATGACCCGTTGGACCAGGGAATTCTGAGCTGCGCTCACTCCCTTGCCGCGATGGCGGCAAACAACCAGTTCGTGGATGACGGCTCCTGCCAATGATTTCCTGAAATCGATGCGCGTATGGCCCGCAATCGATAAAATGCCGCGCGAGGCCCCGGCGCGTCCCGAACGAACACTTTGTCGGGACCTACTGCGCCCGCAAAGATTGCGATAGACTGATCAAATTCTGGGGTGCCACATGAATGGTCCCGCCGCGGGGGCTATCAAGGTCCGCGATTAGAAAGAATGCTATAGACACCGCGACCGGTAAGATCAGAAATATGTGCCAATCTCGCCGCCGTGCGCCGTAGCCGATCAACAGACTACAAAAGACGGCGATGATGGCCATCAATGCCCACGCCGCAATCGGGATGCGATTCCACCACGCCGCTTGCGTATATGCTTGCGAGTTCAAAACGTCGTTCATGCCGGAAATCACGAGGGCCACGAGAGGCGTGGGCTGCTCACCCGCTTCCGGTCGGACGGTCGCCCACAACTCATTCTGCAGCGCGGCGGTATCTGCATTAATCTTCTCGAGCTGGCCCCGGTCGCGCGTGGTATAGAACAGCACCCGCTCATGGAGGTACCTTTTCAGTAGTTCACGTACCCTTGTCCCGTCTCCGAGGGGAAGCAAGTCCGCTCGCAGGTACTCCGTGCCGATGGCGTTGGCCTCATCCTCTTCGCAGCGCTTGCGCTGATCGTACCGGCTGATGGCCATAAGGAAGCTGAAGCCTATGAGGAGTCCGAGCAGGGTCAGTGTGGCCTGAAGGATGATGGCAAAATCCTCTCGCTCTTCTTCGATCAAGGGATAGACTTTGCTGCGGAAAATGTCACCGACCACGGCGGCCAAAGACAGCACCACAATAGTCAAGGCCAACACAAGAACTGGAAAGTTCATTAAAATTGCACCCTCCGGCCACCCAAGCAAAAACGTTTTAGCTAATTAGGTCTTCCTAGCCAGGAGTATTGCCAAGCCACGGAGATATTCTGAAAGTTCCCGCCGTAGCGGATGTACGCGCCATTGCTGTAGCTGAGTTTTATTGACTGATGCCTGGTTAAAGGGATCGCCGCGGTCCCCCCGATCCGCGAATTCTTCTGCAAAGTAGTGGGGTTTTCTACTCCATTTAGGCTCGTCGTGCCGCCGAACCAATAATTGCCATCGAGAGATACCCACAGCCGCGGCTTGAAATCGTAGCTGAGGTGCCCCTCGAAAGAACCGATCGGCCTTTCCGTCTGAGTGTTGGTGCCGGGCGAGAACTGATTGTGCGAGAAGAATTCGGGGTTCGTGGTATAAAGCCAAGCTCCTCCGTATGCGTCCACAATCCAATGTCCCCGGCGATGAGAAAAACCAAGCTCGGGTTTGAAAGCCCAGCGGTTGGCGCCGAAATTGATTAATTTCGTCGGGTCGTATTGGCCGGTGTTCGGAACGACTCTTAGGCTGATACCAACAAGAGTCTTTTGCCGCCATTTCCTGTATTCGGCCAGGTTCATGGCGGGGCCGCCCACAAGATTCACCGAGAATCGAAAAGTGGCCGGTAGGAGCCCGGATCGGTACGCAAAGGCTTCCGCGCCGACGACGGTGCCCCGCAAGTGTCCCACGCCATAGGGCAACGAACCCGTGAAGTTTGCCGTGCGTCCGAAAAGCTTTAAGGAATGGGTGTAGTTAAAAATCGTTACATTGACCCTTGCTGTAGCGCCCGTGACCGGGACCGTTCCCTCAAAGAGAAGGCCGCCATCGAAAAAGGAATACGTCAGCGTGATCGCATTGGAACGGATAGGCGTGATGATATAGGCCCGAGGAGCGAGGTCCTGTGCATGGCAAACGTTGGCGGCGAGACTGCCGGTGAAAGAGACAATGATCCCGCACAAACCTGCGCCCCAAAGACTCATTATCACTTATCTAAGAACCTTGTCCGTCGACGACACTGTAAGTATTGACAGTTCCATCCCCGGTCTGTGGCGTGGAAAGTGCTAAAGCACCTCGGTGCGTCGTCGGCCAGAAGACCCGGTTCTGCGATCGGCGAGAGTTCTGCCGGATGAATCCGGAAGGTGCCCGACACAAACGCGAGAGCCATGCCTAGTAGGGAGGCCGCATGATGGCCGAAGCTGCAGAAGCAACACGTCTGATGGAGGCGCGTCTCGAAGGCATACCGTGGAGAAAATGGGGACCCTACCTAAGTGAGCGTCAGTGGGGCACTGTTCGCGAAGACTACAGCCAAGATGGCAACGCCTGGGACCATTTCAGTCACGACCAGGCACGATCGCGGGCCTATCGCTGGGGCGAAGACGGGCTGGCCGGTATTTCCGACGATCAACAATTTCTCTGCTTTGCCTTGGCGCTGTGGAATGGCCAGGACCCCATCCTGAAAGAACGCCTTTTCGGCCTGACCAACAGCGAAGGCAACCACGGCGAAGATGTTAAGGAGTACTACTTCTATCTCGACAGCACGCCAACGCACTCCTACATGAAATATCTCTACAAATATCCGCAGCGGGCATTCCCATACGACGACCTGGTAGAAACCAACCGGAAACGGACGCGGAACGACCCGGAGTACGAGCTGATCGACACCGGCATCTTTGAAGATGATCGCTATTTCGATGTGTTTGTGGAATACGCCAAGGAGAAACCGGAAAACATCCTGATTAGAATCACGGTTTTCAATCGCGGGCCCGAGCGGGCTACCCTCGACGTGCTTCCGACGCTTTGGTTCCGAAACGTTTGGTCCGGAAGGCAAGGTATCCCTCGACCCGTTCTCCAAAAAGTACCGACAGGGGCAAACCATAGGGTGATCTCCGCCGCTCATCCTGAACTAGGTGATCGTTTCTTGTACTGTGACGGCCCAGCTGAATTGCTTTTCACCGAGAACGAAACGAATAACGAGCGTCTCTTTCAGACGCCTAACCCGACGCCCTATGTCAAGGACGGGGTCAACGACTACATCGTCGATCGGCGCGAAGGGGCGGTAAACCCTCAGAACATTGGGACGAAAGCGGCCGCCACTTATCGGTTGACCGTCGCACCGGGACAATTTCAAACCATTCGCCTGCGTCTGAGCAACGTGGCGCCCAAGTTACCCCCAGTTGAGAAGGACAGCGAGCTCGCTCCTTTTGGGACCAGCTTCGACGCATTCATCGATATGCGCGAACGCGAAGCGGACACCTTCTATCGGACGGTGATCCCGTCGTCGTTGGCCGCCGACGAGGCGAATGTCATGCGCCGAGCGCTTGCCGGGATGCTGTGGTCCAAGCAGTTCTACTACTACGACGTCAACCGGTGGCTCGAGGAGCATGACGCCGATCCCTTTAAAGCGAAGCGGCGTGCCGCCCCGCGCAACGAGCATTGGCATCACATGTACAGCGCGGACATCATCTCCATGCCGGATAAATGGGAATACCCTTGGTACGCGGCTTGGGACTTGGCCTTTCATGTTTTGGCTCTGAGCCTGGTTGACGAAGACTTTGGCAAGCAGCAGTTGGACCTCATCTTGCGCGGCCACTATCTGCACCCCAACGGACAATTGCCCGCCTACGAGTGGAACTTCGGCGATGTGAACCCACCGGTGCACGCGTGGTCAGCCATTTTCACCTACCGCCTTGAGAAAGCTCGCCACGGCAAGGGCGACATAGACTGGCTGGAGCGCACCTTCCAGAAGCTACTGGTAAATTTCACCTGGTGGGTAAACCGCAAGGATCGCTTCGGGAGAAATGCCTTTGAGGGTGGCTTTCTAGGGCTGGACAACATCGGGGTGTTTGACCGCAGCGCGCCCCTTCCCACCGGCGGATACCTTGAACAAGCCGACGGCACTGCCTGGATGGCGCTTTACTGCCAGAACATGCTGGAGATCGCCGCACAGTTGGCACTCGAGAGACCAGCCTATGCGGAGATGTGTCTCAAGTTCGTCGAGCACTTCCTGTGGATCGGCACGGCGCTGGTCCACGGAGGCGACAACGTCGGGATGTGGGATGAGCAGGACGGCTTTTTCTACGACGTCTTGCGACTGCCCGATGGCAGCGCTCAGCGCCTGAAAGTGCGTTCCATGGTGGGACTCATTCCACTGTGCGCGGTTACCATGTTCGATGGAGAGCTTATTGCCAAGTACCCGCAGCTGGCCGATGAATTTCGGAGATTCCTCAGAGCCCGGCCCGAACTCAAGGCTTTCATCCACGATCCTACAAAAACAGGGTGTGTTGGCCGGCGGCTGGCCTCTATCTTGAACGAGAGCAAGCTCCGCAAGGTTCTCTCGAGGATGCTGGATGAGAATGAGTTTTTGAGTCCATACGGCATTCGTGCGCTGTCCCGTTACCATGCGGAGCATCCCTATATTCTTCAAGCGGGTGACCAGGAGTACCGAGTGTCGTACCTGCCCGCTGAATCCGACAGCGGCATGTTCGGGGGCAATTCCAACTGGCGCGGTCCGATTTGGATGCCCGTCAACGCCATGATCATCCGCGCTCTGATGCAGTACTACATGTACTACGGGAATGGTTTCATTGTAGAGTGCCCCACCGGGTCGGGGCGCAAGATGACCTTGTATCAGGTTGCGGAAGAGCTAGGGCGCCGTCTCGCCAGCATTTTCTTGGTAGACAAGGACGGCCGCAGGCCGGTCTATGGAGGAACCAAAAAATTTCAAGAAGATCCCCACTGGCGCGATTGCATTTTGTTCTACGAGTACTTCCACGGTGACAACGGCGCCGGACTCGGAGCCGGCCACCAGACCGGCTGGAGCGGTCTCATCGCGGGCGTGATGCATCTGTTTGCCACGATGACCTCTGAGCAGGCTCTTGAGCTCGGCAAGGTCGCCGCAATCAGCAACTTGCTCGAGACAGTCCTAGCAGCATCGCACGCCAAGGCCGCAGCAGGTAGCAAGTCGCCGTTGACCCGCCGGTAAAAAGACCGGAGTAATCAACACGTACGAGAGGACCATGGAATCGGCCATTTCAAAATGGCTCATTGGCACGGAAAGTGCCTGCCGTTTCCCCAGGATAGGGGCCTAGGGCGTAAGCTAGGGGACCGATACGGAGTTTCCGATTTGCGCCGTCACACAGGACCCTCGAAGTAAGCGTGCCTGCAAACACTGGCAAGAATGACAGGTCGGCAACCGCCAGACTTCCCTCATGATCGAACCGCGCGCCTAGCGACATTGGCCGCCGCAAAAGAGGGGATCATGAAAGTAGTCATTGGATTAGCGACGACAGTTCTAATCGCGGGGTGGGGGTGCGGAGGGTTCTCGTCATTGAACGCAGTTAACCCACCTCCGGTTCAGGCGCAGAATCCGCCGCAGTTCAGCGGAACCTTCGCGTTTGGAAACGGGCCGCTCATTGGAGCCATCAACGCCAGTAACGGTAATCTCTCAGGCGCTCTCGCTTTTGCGGGCTCCTGTCTCGCCCAAATCACAGGTACGTATCAAGAAATTGGGCAGACCGCCTTCGGACAACTGACAGCCACACCTTCAACGACGTGCCCGACCGGGAGTGTGGTGTTTAACTTCTTCGTGGCAGTAAGTTCTACGAAAGCGTATTTCAGTTTCAGCGTGGCGGGCACGAACAATCAATTTCCAGAAGAGGGATTCAAATAGACGAAGTTGGATCCTTGACAGGGTTGGTGCAGAGGCAAAATCGGTCCACACGCTCTGCTGGCCTGCAAAGGGCTAGAACTTTTCATCGACGAAGTGCTTTCCTTTCAGCGTGGCTTGATCGTCGTAATCGTCTTTGACCTTACGCTTAGGCAACTTCACTGTTTCGCGGGGCACCTTGTCGTAAGCGATCATGCTCAGTAAATGAGAGATGCAGTTAAGCCGGGCCCTCTTCTTGTCGTCCGAACGAACGATGTACCAGGGCGCATGCTTTGTGTCCGTGGCCTTCAGCATCTCATCGCGCGCTCGCGAGTACTCATACCAGCGGCGAAATGATTCGAGGTCCATCGGACTCAGCTTCCATTGACGGAGCGGGTCCTTGATGCGAGCCTCAAATCGCCGCTGCTGCTCCTTCTTTCCAACCTCCATCCAGTATTTGATGAGAATAATACCGCCATCCACGATGTACTTCTCGAACACCGGGCAGAGCTGCAAGAACCTGCGATGTTCCTCTTTCGAGCAGAAACCCATTACATATTCCACGCCAGCACGGTTGTACCAGCTTCTGTCAAAGATGACGATCTCTCCGGCGGCGGGAAAATGCTTGATGTAGCGCTGCAGGTACATTTGGCTCTTTTCCCGACCGGAGGGAGCGGGCAGGGCAGTAGGGCGGAACACCCGGGGGCTGACCCGTTCGGTAATCGCACGAATGGTGCCCCCCTTGCCCGCAGCGTCACGGCCTTCAAACACAACAACGACGCGCAGACCCTTATATTTGACCCAGTCCTGAAGTTTGCAAAGTTCCGCTTGCAGCTTGCTAAGCTGCTTTTCGTATCGCTTGCGCTTCAAACGGCCGTTATCCTTGCCGTTATCGTTGCCGTTATCGTTCCCGTTATCCTTAGCTCCCATCGTGAATCACTCCCTCTGCAAAGCGACTAACCGGGATAGGGGTAACCCTTGGCCAGTACCTTCTCAAGGGCGGCATCGTGGCCATAGAGATCATCAAAGAAATGCACCGTTTCCTGTTCATCGACGACGGCCGTGCCGTAGAGGATAAGCACCGGGATCGGCTGCTTCAGGTCCAACTGGAAATCATCCTTTCCACTCTGCATCGCGGCGCGAATGCGCTCTAGATTCCATTCCGGCCTGTCCCTTAGAACCCAAGCGGCCAATTCGGCGGGCTTCTCCACTCGAATACATCCATGACTAAAGTCCCGCCTAGCTTGTGCAAAGAGCTGCTGCGCAGGCGTGCTGTGCAGGTAAACGTTGTACTCGTTCGGAAACATAAATTTAATCAAACCAAGGGAGTTGTTCTCTCCCGGCTTTTGGCGAATGGCGAGCTTGCCGGCCCTGAGTTTCTCTAGAACGTCGTCGCTCACACGACCGGCGGTAACCACGCGTCCATCCGGTGTGACAATTTCGTAGTTTTGATTTGCGACGTAATTGCGATCGCGCTGAATTGCAGGAACGAGCTCGGAGCGCTGGATACTTGGCGGCACATTCCAATAGGGACGAAATACAACGAAACGCATATCTTTTTCAAAGACAGGCGTCTCGTGGCGGATTGCTTTGCCTACAATTACGTTCATGGCCAGAACGATTCGGCCAACATCGTCGTACGTTCGAAGTCGAAATTCCGGAATATTTACCACCACAGGCGGCTGGGGATACTCCTGAGGAAGCCAGCGCCAACGCTCCAGCGTCAGCTGTAGCTGCCGTACACGAAAACTCAAGGGCGTGTTGAGTTGCTTCAGAGTCTGCTCCCCGACACACCCGTCGGGCAGAAGGCCATGGCGCTGCTGGAAGCGTTTCACTCCCTCGACGAGTGCCCCATCGTAAAGCCCGTCGGAGGAGACCGGTGTATCTTTCGGGAGGTCTCCTAATAAGCGAAGCAAACCTGTTAGTCGCTCGGCCCCGGCGTATCGGTCTCCCGGTTTGAGCGTCTTCGAAGGAACGGGCAACTTCTCACGGTCATCCTGGTGCGAGATATCCAGGTACCGGCGGAGCACTGCCACCGCGCGCTTATACCCTGGGAAACGGGGCTCGACCTCAGCCAATGCCGCCTTGATATCTTGGGCCGTCAGGAGACGATCACGAATAAACTGCGGGAGGTCATACTTTTTGCCTTCAACGCTCAAGCCAAATCCGAAATGTTTGGGATTGACCTTCCCAATGTGCAGGTCGGAAATATAGCGCATGAGGCAAACGGAAAGAGCCGCATCGAAGCGCGCCTCATTGCCTGCTTGGGACTCTCGTGTCAGCCGCTCCTTCCAGCGGGAACCGTCATAATCTTCCGGGTCCAATCCATTCCGGTCCGCCTGCTGGAAGACTTCGATGATCGCTAGCGCTTGTGGCGTGGGCCGCCCTTGGTCGATCCACAACAAACCAAAAGAGGTCGGCTCGTAAAGGCTTTGAACGTGCTTCCGATAGTCGGAAAAGTCAGGCCAGCGCAGATCTGTAAGACGGCCGGAGCTAATGATCTCCCGGAGGAGGCTGCCGTCCGACGAAGCGGGACGCGCGTCGCCGAAGGTTTGGCCAACCGAAACGAACGGGCGAGTAAGGAAAGTAAGGAGGATAACGGCAAAAAGGAGCACGCCGAGCGCTCGCCTGACCATCGATAACACTAGTGAAGCACGCGCAGGAATCCCGCGACCGCAATGACGCGGCTCTCCCTGCTGCCCGGGTAAGCTCAAGTTCGATCGCGCCGATTTCATGAAGACTCGCTCCGGAGAGCTTCGACGCTCTGATACGCCCTGATCACCTCGCGGAATGTCGGGTAGAAACGTATCTTGCGATCGCTCGAGGGACGTTTCCACGATTCGGCCCAGAGGTGCCATTCCGTCTGCCGGCCGGCGGCGGCCAGAAGCACTCCCCACTCTCGCAAAACGTCCGCAACTTCCTCTGCGGTGTAAAGTCCGGTCGAATCGACGAGCGTAATCGGGAGCATATCCAGCACGAGCCACTTCAGGGACGGGCCCGCGGCGTCCGCAGCTGCCATCACTCCGCGCTTGAAATAGGGAGCGTTGAAAAACACCAGGGGCGCATTAAAACGCAAAAGGATCAGACCGGGTATGGTGGCGGCATCGGGGCCAATGATCAATTGTCGTGAGGTTCCAAAGATCGCGTAGGCCAGCAGCGGAAGGATGCTTGAGTATAATCCGACTGCGGGATTGAATCCGGCGAGTTGCGCATAGGCCACGCCCACAGGCAAGGCCACCGCGGCCACGGATAGGCCAGCGACAAAATCATGTGATAAATTCCGCCTCTGATACGTCAAAAGTTTCGGGAGCCCGGGCGCAACCTTGCCCAAGTACCCAATCAAACTGATTTTGCTAATACTCTTGCTCCCAGCCATGGACGCAAGCCCACCTCTTCTGTTGGGGCTACGGGGCCCGGGTTTTGAGCCAAAACACCGCCCGCGAAGCCGGTAAACGCAAGGACGAAAGCGGCGATTACAGTCTGCTTTCTTCGTGAGAACCAGGTCATTGCATTCTGCGTGTGTGAAATGGGAAGCCTCCGGTTGGGCGACGCGAAGGGAGCGGAGGAGCTATTGCCGCTCCGCTTCCACCTTCACAAAGGTGTACTTTGCGCTGAATTGAATGCGTGGCGCGTTTGCCTTTAGGCCGTTTTGGTCCATCGCCCAGCCGTAGAGAAACTCCGCTCCTACGTTGAACGACCCGTAGGGGTTCCAGATCAGGTTGGAGGCAAGATAGGTGGCGTGGTTGTATGTCTCGGGTGCCGCCACATCGAAGAGGGCCGTATTGTGCACCCCCGCGTACGAGTAGACCGCGCTCGACCGCAGTCTTCTCAGCCAATAATGTTGATACGAGGCTACGACTCCCACCGCAGGAGTCGCTTGTAAATGCGGAGTTACACCCGACGCTGGCTCGGCATCTATTCCCAGCCCCGAAGTGTCCTGAATATATCGCGAGATTCCGTGCCCGGCAGCGACCGCAAAAATTACGTTATCTCTGCCAAAACCCTCGAAACCAAGCGAAGTGTTCACGCCCCAGCCGAAAACGGAATCCGTTTTCCCGTTTGGTAGAAACGCGGCGATCGAACGAAACACGCCGGCGATCTGGAAGTGGCCGCGCTCGAACTCCTGCCGGAGCCGCAGGGCGCCGTCGGGGCTGGGAGCATTGGGCTGGTCCTTGAATTGCGGAGTCGTGAAGATTACATCAGAACTGGGTTTTTCCACGGAGATGTAAAAAGTCGTACTCGGGCTCACCGCGAATCCATAGCGTAGCTGCGGATTTCGCAGGCTCACCATGCCATTGGGCCCCTGGAAGTCGAGCGTATCGGGAAATCCATCCGGATCCATAAAGTTTGAGAATGTCTGGCCAATCAGGACGTTCCTTGCCTGCGCGTAGGCGTGCCGTAGGCGAGGTGTAGTTGTATTCGTTCCAAACATGTCGGCCTCGACGTAAAAGCGCACATCGCCGAACTGGGCAGTTGGAACCCTGAAATCTAGACTTAGGCGCGTGGGTTGAATCGAAACATTCGCGTTGTTCACGCCAACCACCTGGGGGATGGGAATCGAAGATGGGACGAACGCGGCAGGGTTTCCGGCTGGTTTGAGATCGTAGATGAAATCCGTCTTGAAGTAGCCACCAATCTTCAGAATCGTGTCCGTACCCGGCAAGCGAAAAAAACCGCGGTATTTGGGATCAAGAGGCACGTTATTAAACCGCGCAGCGGCAGTCGGGTCCTCGGAGAAGGGGTTGTAAGTTGCCGTGGCTTCCCCAACCTGCTTCGAGGTCTGGCCCTGAAGCGGAGGCTTGGTCGCCTGAATGGTACCTTCTTGGCTGGCAGACGGAGCTGCTGCGGGGGCCGCGCCCTCCGCCGCCTTAAGTTCGCCGAGCTGTGCCTGTAACTTGCTCATTTGCGCGCGCAGTTCGTCGAGTTGTTTTTGCAGTTCTTCCACCTTTTGATTGGAACCGGACTGAGCCACGCCACGAGCCGGAAAGACGGTTCCGGCGAGCAAACCGACAACCGAAAATACCAGTGCGCGATGTTGCATTGTGCACCTCATCCCGGGAATTCTTGGTATCGAGTGCCGCTCGCATTTGGAGCGAGTTTCTCCCCTGCGTTCCACTGTGCTTGGAACACAATCTGGGACCGGCGAGCGGAGCGGAATTGCCCAACACCCGGACAATTTCCAGTTAAGAAGATTCGAATACCGAGCAAGAAAGCTCAACTGTCACTTCTTACAGTAAGCCTGTCTTAGAAGACCAGCCTGCTCTTGGGTTTGCACAGCTTCAACCAAACCGACATGAAATCAACTACGGTGATTGCCCTAGTCCAGCATGCGGGCTCGACTGGATTGATGAGGGGGCAAGAAAATTGTAAATGCTGGTGGAAGGGGAGAACGGCGGAGGCTGACGTCATGCGAAGAATGAACCGCGTTCTCGTCGTAGAGGACTTTGGGCCCTTCCGCGCGTTCGTATCCTCTTTGCTTCGGGAAAAGCCAGACTTGCAAGTCGTAAGTGAAGCCTCAGATGGGTTGGAGGCGGTTCGGCGCGCAAGAGAATTGCATCCGGATCTGATCCTCATGGACATTGGCCTTCCTGGACTGAACGGACTCGAGGCCGCGCGACGGATTCGAACGCTAGCGCCCAGATCCAGAATCGTCTTCCTCAGCCAGGAGGGCTCCGCCGAGATCGTGGAAGAGGCGCTCCGCTCAGGGGCGCTCGGCTACATCCACAAACCACGAGCCGGAGACGATTTGCACCCAGCCGTCGCTGCCGTCCTCGAAGGCCAGCAGTTTGTCAGTGACGGATTGATGGGCTCAAAGCAAGCGGTAATCACGTTGCGCGATGTCCGAAATCACCGGCCATGCCTTCCGGAGACTCCGTATCTCAGGTTCCTGCGTGCGCGGCCCTAGTGCCAAAGTGCAGCGGAACCGTTGCGCGAATCACGGTGCCGCGCCCGGGTTGGGAATCGATGAAAAGCTCTCCATGGACCAGTTTCAGGCGTTCCTTCATGCTCGTTAGGCCTAAACCGCTGCGCGTGATGGCCTCCTCGGGGTCAAAGCCAACTCCCGCGTCGCCGACGGTCAGCTCAATCCTATCGGTGGTACCCCTCAGGCGAACCTCGAAGTGCCGTGACCCGCTATGCTTGAGGGCATTCTGAAGCGCTTCCTGCAAGACGCGAAATAGGCAAAGGGCGATCTCCGGAGGCAGCTTCGTCGAGATCTTATCGGTTTGAAGCCGAACCTCGACTCCGTGCTCCTCGGACAGCTCCTTGCAGAAACTTGCGGTTGCAGCCACGATGCCCAGGTATTCCAGCTTTGAAGAGTGCAGGTTATGCGATAAGGCTTGCACGTCGCTCCCGAGACCTGAAAGGAGTTCGCGTATCTCTTCGAGGCGTTGACCGCTTGCTGCAGGCGCCAAAGAAGGAAAATCCTTTTGCAAGCGTTCCAGATTCACAGTGACCAGAGCTATGCGCTGATTGATGTCGTCGTGAAGCTCTCGGGCGATCCACGCGCGCTCTTCCTCCTGAGCTTTGATGAGCTTGCGGCTGATGTCGGACAGAGACTCTTGAGCCAGTCGGCGATCAGTGACGTCGATGCACGAACCGATGTATCCGGCAAAAGAATTATCGAGGTTAAATCTCGGGACGCCCCGATCAGAAACCCAACGATACTCGCCGTCGTGGCGCCTGAGGCGATACTCCACCTCGAAAGGCTCCCGCCGGTCAAACGCGCCTATATAGGCCTGGATACAGGACTGTAAATCGTCGGGGTGCACGCCCTCTGCCCACCCGTCTCCCAGTTCTGAGTGAAGTGGCCGGCCGGTGAAATTCAGCCAAGGCTGATTGAAGTAGGTGCAGAGCTTGTCCGGCCCGGCCATCCAGATCATCACGGGAGCGGCATTGGCGACATGGCGAAAGCGCTCTTCGCTTTCACGCAAAGCCGCTTCGGCCTGCTGTCGCTCGGTGATGTCCACCAGCACCGTAGTCGAATAAAGGAGACTTCCGTCTGCATCTTTCACTGACCCGGCATTGAGGAGCACGGTTCGCTTTTGCCCTCCTTTCGTGACGATGGTCATCTCCTCATCTTGCAGTGTTCCTGTTCTCTGCCACTTTTCAAGCAAATCAACCATCTTAGAGACCGACCCAAGAGCATAAATCGTCGACAAAGATGTCCCTATCAGTTCTTCTCTGGTGTAACCGAGAGCTTTCGAAGCTGCGGGGTTGGCGTCCAGGATTTCGCCATTCGCAGAAGTCATGAAGCAGTATTCCGGCAAGGTGTCAAAGAACTGCCGGAATCGATCCTCTGAAGCTCGTTCCGCTTCTTCAGCTAGCTTAAGATCGGTTACGTCGGCAAAGACAGAGAGGGCACACGGCTCACCGTTGCATTCAATGATCTCCGAGGACCCTAAAGTCGTTCGGATCTGACCGTCTCTCCTGCGCACCCGAACCTCGATATTTCGCGCAGCGCCTTCCGCCAGAAGACGCCTCACGAATTCCTCCCTTTGCGGAGGGTCGACCCAGAGGCCGATGTCCAAGGGGGTTCGGCCGATCACTTCGTCGTGGCTCCACCCCGTCAGGTTCTCGTACGTTTCGTTCACTTCGACGTAGCGCTGATCTTCCATGCTGGTGAGGGCGATGGCTAGAGGGCCCTGTTGAAAGACACTCGAAAACTTTTGCTCCGAGTGCTTGAGCGCCTCTTCCGCCCGTTTGGACTCGGTAATATCCACCGCCATGCCGACCATACGTGTGGGTTCGCCGTTCTTCGCGTATTCGTGCTCTCCCCTGTCGGCAGCCCACCGTATGGTGCCGTTCGGCCAGAGGATCCGGAACTCTGCGGAGTAGGGCTCGTGATTTTGCCTTGATTTGGACACCGCTTCCAAGACCCGCTGCCGATCTTCGGGGTGGACGTAGCGATAGAAATCCTCGGCTTGGCCCGCAAACGTTTCGGAGTTCATCCCGAACATCGTAGGTAAGTCACCGAACCACGTGACTCGGCCGGACTTGATGTCGACATCCCAGCCGACGGATTTGCCGGCTTCCATGGCAAAACGGAGCTGCTCGTTCGAACGCACGAGCTTTGCCTCCGTCTTTAGCCGCCTAGTCCGTTGCCAGAGAAGCGCTCCAATGGCTAGCGATTGCGCTACCAGGACAAGTATGGCGGCGATGAGAAATCGCCTATACAGCAGCCAGAAGTTCGGCGGCCGATTGAGCACGATGCTGCCGGGTGGCAGATTGCTGTCCTCGATCCTCCAGCGCTCGAGGGCGCGCCAATCAAATAGGTAGGAATGGTTGCTCATCACCACGGGGATAGCCTCGGGATCCTCGCCGTTGAGAACCCGTACAGTCATCTCCGCAGCGACACGACCGTCGTCAGCCCAATTCACCAGGTCGCCCCCCACCGTTCCCGCCCTGAGACCTACATCGTCCATGACAAAAACCGGGGCGTTGGCGGCGCCGGCCACCAAGGGCACGGACTGCGCTGAATCAATAAAGCGCTCTCCCGCCGCATCTTGTGAGATTGAAGTGTGATACACGATGGTATCGCTTGGCAGATGCCTAAGGCGCTCAAGCAGGGCAGGCATCGTCAAGTCCGTAAGATAGATGAAATCGAGCTTCGATTCGAAGTTTTGGAAAGCCTGTTTTGCGACGGCTTCCCACCCTTCGTCGAACTTGCCCACACCTCCCACGACCACGACATGCTTTGTGCCAGGCAACAAATGCAGAGCCGCTCGCAAGGTGTCGGCTGGCTGTAGCCTACCTAGAACGCCGGTAAAATGCATTTTGGACTTTAGCTGGGCGGGAATCTCCCCGAGAACTCCGCAAAAGACGATAGGCGTCTGTCTTACGAAGGTTTCACGCGACTGGGCGATGAACTTGAGGGATGCTGATCCAACCGCAATGATCACGTCGGGCTTGCGTTTCGAATACTTTTGTAGGAGTGCCTCGCGGAACGGGCGTTGTAACGCTTCGTCCGGAAAAAACGTGAGTTGCAAACTCTCCTGATACAGCTCGACGTGGTAAGGCGAATTCTGTAGAGCGCTGGAGATCGCTTGATCGACCTCCGCAAAGCCAGGTGATGAGACGATCCCAAGGTCATTGAGGATCAGCACTCTCCGGGTTTGCTTGAGCTGCGCTCCCAGGCTCGAGGCAAACAAGAGGCAGCCAAGCATTATCAGGAACATCGGTGACCCTGACCGGCATCCGCCGTGCGCGAACCGCAATCGCCGGCGGGTCTGAGCACTTCGCCAACTTCTTGGCTTCGGCAAATGCACCATCTGAAAAACGGAGCGTGCGGTCATTTTGATGTACATTCGAAAGCTGAAACAGGTGTGCCCGGCCTGGGCAGCCAAAAACGTCGTGCATCGCAGACATCGCAAAACCTGTCAAATTTGACAGGTCAGACTCTCTCGTTCCTTGGGCCTAAACAAGCGCTTCTCAATAAATCCCGAAAGCTTACGCTAACAGAGGCGGAAGAGCTACTGTCGTTTTTCGAGCCCTCCGGAGTTCGCCGTCTTTTGGGGTATGGGGACGTTCAATAAGCTGAACACGTTCCTCCTGTACCGCGATAGCCAGGATCAAGATTGCATTCTGATGGGGACCGATTGGATTCGCATGACGCACCTCCTTATGGGAGTCGATCAGCAATGCTTAGCCTCCCATGCAGCTGTCAACCCCGACCCGGTTTAGGTGCGTATAGGAGTTGGAGCAAGCCGCCGACGTTACCAAAGTGGTACAATTTAGCAACCTCTATACGAACAGCCAAGGCGGTACAAGCGATTAGTGCCAGGAAAGTACCAATCAGCGGACCAATCCAGCAGCCACCACCCCTGCCATGGGCCCGAAACGATCGACGGGCCAAGACTCCGCGCGGGGTTAGTGCTGGTTCCAGAAATTGGCGCTTGCACGTAAACCATCAAGGCGTATGGAAACGGAAACGCCCACGGGGTAAAAGGGCGAAGCTTTCGGAATCCGAGAAATACGCAGAGTCCGGCGACCAACCCAAATGTCGTTATCACTTCGCCGAGCAACACCTCCTCGAGCGAATAGCCGTCGCCCGGAAGCGCCTCGGTAGCGAAGAGCTCCAAGGGAGCCGATTGCATGCCGGAGCCTTTGGCCATCTTGACCTCCGCTGGTCTCGATCGCGAACCGTTAAACCTCGGCGAACTGGATGACCACTTTGATGTCTTCCGGCTTGCGTTCCAGAGCCTGGGCAAAGTTCTCGGGGCGCTCGCAACGGGTCAATAAGTGAGCTAGCCAGCCACGGTCAGCGCGGGACAGGGCTTCGCTTGCTTTGTACCAATGTCTCTTGTTGGCGTTAACACTGCCAACAATCACGTTGTTCTTGAGCACGACCTCTGCGGCAACTTCTGCAGCTGCGAGTCCCGCGGTCCACCGGTCACTTCCTACACCGGTCAAACACACGATGCCGCCGGAACCCACCGCTTGGATCGCTTCGGCCACCACCGCACCGACGCCGGTGCACTCGATCAGGACATCCGGTTCGAAGCCGACGTTTCGCACCGATCCCGTGTGATATTTCGCACCAAGTGCTCTGACCAGCCGAGGTTTAGAACCGGACTCGGCCCGATCGAGTACATGCACTTCTAGACCGCGCTGGACGCCCAAAAGAGCTGCGAGGAGACCAATCGGCCCCGCTCCAGTCACGAGCACAGTCCGCGGCTCCCAGAAAGAACGCTGGCCGATGGTCACAACTTGCTCCCAAGCCTTGGTGACCACCGTGGTCGGCTCAAGCAGAACACCCAGGAGTCCCAGCGAGGAGTCCACCTTGACCGCGTATTCGGGCTCGATCGACCAGCGTTCCGACATGTAGCCGTTGATCTGCTTGATGCCTCGTTCGGTGTACTGACCGTTCCGGCACATATCCCACTCACCCACCGCGCAGTTGGGACAAGGAACTGGATCGGGACGACGGACAATACCGACAACGTGGTCACCCTTATGGAACGAAGTACTCGGGCCCGGATCTATAACCCGTCCAAGAGATTCATGGCCGAGAATGAGACGATCCTGACCTGGTGGAGGCCAACCGTACTTGCCTTCCGCGATCTCGACATCCGTACCACAAATCCCGACAGCAATTCCTTCCACTAGGATTGAGCCGTCGCGTAAATTTGGCTCAGGAACTTTTTCGAACCTCGCACTCCAGGACTTCTTGGGTTCAACGGTGATTGCGTTCATGTGCTCCTCCGTGGTCTTGGACCGAACTCGGAAAATGACTTAAACGGGAAATGTCTCTTGGCATGGGGGCCCGAATTCATCGATCTAACGACCTGCGGACAGTCGACGTGACCCGGTGGATATTTGCGATCTGAATTTGATGACTTCCATGGCGAAGTCGGCGAAATGCCATGAGACCGTCAGGAATGAGCCATTAAATCGAGGAAGCAAGCTCGAGGAAACTGTCAAGAGTTACAGACAGGACTTCAGAGCCTGATCCGGTGGGAGACGGCACCGGCTCGGCGAGGCGCTATTCTTGTGACCAAAAATGTTTGGATTCGAACTTGGCCCGGCAATGGAAAACTCGTCGCGTGCGTCCGGCTCGAAAATTGCTAGACAGCTAATAACTCCCGGCAATCCCCGGCACTGGCAAATCTAACAGAGCCTAAGACCGATGGCCCGAAGGTATAACGTAGGCTAATTCTTCCACGTTCGAGGGACGCCGCCCGGTTGGTGGAAGAAAGAGAGGCCGATGGTCTGATCGCCGGCAAGAACTTGTCTCCGGCCTGAGGTTCTTCCGAGATGGTCGGCCGCGCCGGCTAGGAGGTGAACCAATGAAAGTAATCGTCGTCGGCGGCGGGTTTGCAGCCGTTCAGTTCGCTAAAACCCTTCGCAAGAAGCTCGGCGCTTCCGAGTGCGAGATTCTCTTATTCAGCCGAGAGAACCACATGGTGTTTCATCCCCTCCTGGCCGATGTTGCCGGGGCCTCCATCAACCCGGACGCAGCGGCAACCCCCTTGCGCCAGATGCTTCCGGGACTTGCCTGTCGTACCGAGCGAGTGCAGAGAATCGATCTAGCCTCTTCAGAAATCGAATTTGACGATGGAACCGGTACGCTCAACCGCCTGCCCTATGACCACGTGGTGATCGCATGCGGCGCCGAGAGCAACCTGGGCATCATCCCCGGAATGACCGAGCATGCGTTCGGCTTCAAAGTGATGCTTGATGCCACCGATCTTCGGCAGCACATCGTGCGTCAGATGGAGCAAGCCGAGGTTTCGCGCGATCCCAACCTACGGCGTTGGCACCTTAGCTTTATTGTCGTGGGGGCAGGTTTCAGCGGCGTCGAGCTGGCAGGAGAAATCAATGAGCTGGTGCGCAGCAGCACGCGTTTTTACCGGAATTTTCGAAAAGAGGACGTCAGGGTAACGTTGGTCCATTCCCAGGACCATATCTTGCCGGAAGTCGCCCGAACGCTGGGGGAATTCGCCAGAAAGAAGATGGAAAAATCGGGTATTACCATACTGCTGAATACGCGCGCAGTCGCGGCAACTCACCAAGGAATCGAACTCAGCAATGGACAGATGATTGAGGGAGCGACAGTGGTCTGCACGATTGGAACGACCACTGCTCCGCTTGTGCAACAGCTGGACGTCCCTAAAGAGCGGGGACGCATTCGCACCACGCCGGAAATGCGAATCGAAGGCCAGACCAACGCTTGGGCTATCGGCGATTGCGCCTTTATCATTAACGCCAGCGACAACCAGCCGTCCGCTACTACCGGCCAATTCGCCGAACGCCAGGGCCGCCAAGCGGCGCTCAACCTTGTCCGAATGGTGAAAGGGGAGGCCACCGAGCCTTTTCGCTTCAAAGCTCTCGGACAGCTTTGCTCCATCGGTGGTTACCAGGCCGTCGCGGAAATGTTTGGCATGCGCATCTCCGGTTTCCTGGCCTGGCTCCTTTGGCGCGGTGTGTACCTCGTGAAACTCCCCACCTGGTCGCGGAGGATTAAGGTAGGCTTCGATTGGGCATGGGACGTACTGTTTCCGCGTGATCTCAGCCTCCTGCATACCGACTCCGGACAATCCCTCACCAGAGCATACTATCGTCCGGGAGATCTCATTCAGCGACAAGGGGATTTGGCTCGAGCGTTGAGCGTGATCGAAGAAGGTGAGGTGGAGATCCTGCAATCAAATGAAGACAACCCCGACGTTACGGTCGTCGCCGTCCTCGCGAAGGGTGACTTTTTCGGCGAAGCTGTTCTTTCGGCAGGCCGCCATGAAACAAGCACCCGCGCTCGCACGGTTGTTCGTGTGCGACAAATCGGCAGCACTTTGTTCTCCCAAGTCAGCAGTGCCTTCTCACCTTTCCGCGACGTGCTGTCCAAGGCCATCATGCGCCGTTCCGGCGGTTTTTGGAGTCGCATGCCGTTGGCCAAATCGCTTTTGGCGGGAGAGTCACTCACATCGGTTCTCGATCCGCTTCCCGGGTCGGTCGGCAAGGAGGCTACGTTGGCGAAGGCCATCGCCACCCTCAGTGAGAGCGCTACCGGACAGCTCCTGGTCCTCGATGAAAACCAGCGTTTGTGGGCGACTCTGGACCGTGACGACCTCTATCACCTTGTTACGCGGATCGCCCTCACTCCGCTCGATACGCGCGCAGAGATCGGACAGCGCAGGCTAGACGATCTTTTGCTCGGAAATCCGCTTTGCGTAACCCTTCAGGATACGCCGCTTGTGGCGTCCGCTACGATGCTCGAGCACGGCGCCTCCTGGTTGCCGGTCGTTCAGAGCAAAGAGGATCGTCGGCCGGTAGGCTTGGTACGAGCGGCAAAGATCAGCAATCGCATAGTCCAGAAGATCGGCGCCCTGGGTGCGGGTCGTGCCCGGGCTGCGAGCTGAATCTACTCGGTTCGGTCCCGCGCGAACGTGCCGCGAGAAAGTCGTCCCCCCTCGGCGCCGGTGAAGTCTGAACGCGCGCGGAACTCGCAACGCTAGGCGCGGTTGCCGCGAAACTCGAAGGAAAAGCGGGAGCGACGCGCGCCACTCCGTTCTCCTCTCAGATCTCGAGAGTCCGGAGCGACTCCTTCGTGGACATTCGCGCCCCATCACGCGGTTGGTTCACTGTAAATTTTGCCAGTGGTTCCTCCGCTAGAGGGGATTATTCTCTCCGGCACGGCGCAACGAGTCGAGGGCGCCCGTTTGTTTTCTGATTCTGCGAACTCAGGAAGGCCACACCCGTGAGGCTTCGTCCGTCACCGTTCGTAATTCCTGGGGGCAGGCCTGCGGTTGCCGCAATCGCGCGGGACCACGAGAACATTCATCGCGGGACGGCGGGCGGCAGCTCGAAAAGCGCGATTCTCCGGCAAGTGGCCCGCTGTGTCGCGAGCGCACTCGGATTCGCCCCCTGGGCCGTCGATATGCCCCAGCCGCAAATTCCTTCCATCTTCAAACCGGAGGACACACCCGCGGAATCCGTCTTTCAGCTGTCGCTATTCGTGCCGGCGATCTGCGCATTCATCCTGTTTTTCCTGATTGTTTACGCCGGCATGAAATTTCGCCTGCGCCGTCAAGACGGACGGGAGCGAGCCGGCTCAGGTGTATGGCAGCAACCGAGTGGAGTTGGCGTGGACGGTAATTCCGGTGTTGATTCTGGTGGTGCTGTTTCTGGCTACGGCGCGGGTAGTTCGGTTTCGTATTCAGGATGAATCGCGCCTGAAAACAACATACGAGAGGCTTCGACGTACATTACCACGAGGAGCGCCACCATCAGGGAAAACAGAATCGGATCTTGTTCCCTTCGCAGACGGAGGCAAGAAGGAACATGGGAGCAGTGCAGTGCCGACAACGACCGGGCGGCCTGCTGAAGAATTACGAGAGGGAAGCGGCATGAAAGTCGAAGGGACAGCGGCTCAAGTTCTTGGCGGGGATGCCTGATGAGGATCGTCGAGACAATGCACAAGGAGGACTGGCCAGCGATCTTGGGCCGAATTGCAGGAGGTCTCTTTCTGCTGGTGGGGGTTCTTCTCGCTGCTGGGTTGTGTGTGGCGAGCCCGCAGGACAACCCCGTTCCTAGTATCTTTGACCCGCATTCAACGCCAGCGGAGTCGATTCGCCATCTGTCTCATTTCGTCCTCGGTATCACTGGGCTGATTTTTCTGGTGGTCTTCAGTTTATTGAGTTATGTCGTGGTGAGGTTCCGTCGCAGGGTGGGGGACCCCACACGCGAGCCAGCCCAGGTATATGGGAGCACGCAGATTGAACTGGCCTGGACCGTGATTCCCATCCTCATCGTTGCGGTGCTTTTCGCCGCAACGGCGCGAGTGATTCACGCGATCCAGGACGCGCCGAAGCCTGCCGATGCTGTGGAGGTGACCGCAATCGGGCACCAGTTTTGGTGGGAATTTCGGTATCCCACGATGGGCATCGTTACCGCGAACGAACTTCATGTCCCCGTGAGCGATCCCGCTCATCCCACACCGACATTCTTGAAATTGCTTTCCGCCGACACCGATCACAGCTTCTGGGTGCCCCAGCTTGCGGGAAAGACGGACTTGATTCCGAATCACCCAAACGAGACATGGCTAGATCCGCATGAGACAGGCTTGTTTCTTGGCCAATGCGCGCAATACTGCGGAACCCAGCACGCGAAGATGCTTTTGCGCGTATACGTCGATAGCCCCGAAGACTTCCATACTTGGGTACAGGCGCAAAAACAGCCAGCGAATCAAGATGCAAAAGAAGCTGCGGGAAGACGCGTCTTTGAAACAACCGCTTGCGTGAATTGTCACGCGGTCGGCGGCACGAACGGCACCGGGCGTTTTGGCCCGGACCTCACGCACTTAATGAGCCGCCGCACCCTCGCGGCTGGTGCAGCGGAAAATACGCCGGAAAAGCTGCGCTTGTGGATTCAGAGCCCAGACGCCATCAAACCTGGCTCGCTCATGCCGGCGATGAAATTGAGCGATGGCGACGTGGACGCGCTCGTGCGTTATCTGGAAACACTGCAGTAGAAAAAGGGAGTGGAAGACCAGCTATGTCGTCGGATGCAATGGCCATTCAAACCGCGGAAACCTCAGGTCAACCGTGGGTTCAAAGGCTGCACGAGTGGGTGACAACGGTCGATCACAAACGGCTGGGTATCCTCTATATCCTCCTTGCGCTGCTGTTTCTGGTCATCGGAGGCATCGAAGCCACGGTGATGCGCATTCAGTTGATGTGGCCACACAACGATTTTGTTTCTCCGCGGGTGTTCAACCGCATGTTCACCATGCATGGTACGACCATGATTTTCTTTGTGGCCATGCCCATCTTGTTTGGCTTTGCCAATTACCTCGTGCCGTTGATGATTGGAGCGCGAGACATGGCGTTTCCGCGGCTGAATGCCTTCAGCTTCTGGCTGTCGGCGTTCGGTGGGCTTCTGCTCTACTTCAGCTTCGTTGGTGGAAATGGGCTGTACGGAGCAGGGACTGCGCCCGATGTGGGCTGGTGGGCCTACGCTCCTCTGACTTCGCGCGCGTTTTCGCCAGGTCATAGCTCGGATTACTGGACGATTGCCCTCATCGTTTCAGGATTCGGCAGCATGGGCACGGCAATTAATATTATCGCTACGATCATTTCCATGCGATGCCCCGGGATGACTCTGGGCCGGATGCCTCTATTCGCATGGTTGAACCTGACTATGGCAGGCATGGTCTTTTTAGTCATCGGGCCGCTGACGGCAGCTCAGCTCATGCTTTGCGTGGACCGTTATCTGGGCGGGCACTTTTTTGACACGCAAGCCGGAGGCTCGGCAACCCTCTGGATGCACTTTTTCTGGATTTTTGGTCATCCAGAGGTTTACGTTCTGGTGATTCCTGCCTTCGCGTTTTTGTCGGAAATTATTCCGGTATTTTCCAGGAAACCGATTTTCGGATACCCGGTTATGGTGGGCGCCACCATGTGCATCGGGTTTGTCAGCATGAGTGTGTGGGCGCACCACATGTTCACGATCGGGATGAACTCCTACGCGAACAGCTTCTTTGCAATCACCACGATGGTTGTCGGCATACCTACGGGAATCAAAATCTTCAACTGGCTGGGCACGATGTGGGGCGGAAGGATTCTGTTGAAGACGCCGATGCTGTTCTGCATCGGGTTCCTGTTCCAATTCCTGCTTGCCGGGCTTACCGGCATTATGCTGTCCGCCGCGCCTTTTAACTGGCAGCTTAGCGGTTCGTATTTCGTCGTCGCACATTTTCACTACGTGATCGTTGGCGGGATTCTCTTTGCGCTCTTCGGGGCATTTTATTACTGGTATCCCAAAATGACGGGAAGAATGCTGAACGAAACCCTAGGCAAACTTCATTTCTGGCTATTTCTGATCGGCTTTCACCTTTGCTTTGACTTGATGCACATTCCGGGTCTGCTCGGGATGCCGCGGCGCATTTACACCTACGAACCTGGCCGCGGCTGGGAAACCCTGAACTTCCTAGTGACGATCGGCGCATTCGTCCAGGGCATCGCGATTCTCGTGTTTGTCGCGAACCTGATTATTTCTTACTTCAAAGGGGCAAAGGCGGGGAACGATCCCTGGGATGCGTGGACTCTTGAATGGTCCGTAAGTTCGCCGCCCCCTGCTTACAACTTTGCCTCGGTCCCCACCGTCGCCAGCCGCAGACCCTTGTGGGATTTGAAGCACCCGGAAGACCCGGACAGCCGCTATGAGTAAAGGAATCGGTCAATGAGCGCAATTACGACGCCGCTCCCGCAAACCCCTGTCGCTTGGAAGCTCCCGTATCGCGGGAGGGTCGGCATGACGTGTCTCATCTTCGCCGAGTCGGCCATCTTCACAATTTTTGTTGTGGCCTATCTCTTTTACGTGGGAAAGAGCCTCTCAGGGCCGACACCGGGCGAAGTTTTAGAAACCCCCATTTTCTTCACAATTTGTCTGCTGTCGAGCAGTCTGACGATCCACCTTGCGGGAAAATTTTTGGAACGCGGCAGGCGAGGCGCATTTCTGCTCTTATGGCTGTTCACAATCGTTCTAGGCGCTCTCTTTCTGTACGGCACGGGCAAGGAATGGTACCGCTTGATTTACGAACACGGGCTGACCATTTCCACGAATCTCTTTGGAACAACGTACTACTCGCTTGTTGGCCTGCACGCAACCCACGTCACCGCAGGCCTGGTGATGCTGAGCATCGTGTTTCTGTTTGGCTTGGCTGGGCGGGTCGGACCGGAGCAGTCTGCTCGCGTCGACGTCCTGTCCTTGTACTGGCATTTTGTGGATGCCGTGTGGGTGGTTGTTTTTACTGTGGTTTACGTTCTAGGCCGCTGAGGAAAAGAAATGGCAACGCTGGTATCTGTGGAACATGAAGCGCAGAGCGCTCGGCCCCCAGTTGAGATCGAAGTGCCAGCATCAACCGCGTGGCCCTTTGTTTTGGCTTTCGGGTTCGCCTTAATGTTCGCCGGTCTTCTTACAAGTGCGTCGGTGAGCGTCTTGGGCGTCGTGCTTGCCGCGGGAGGTTGCGTTGGCTGGTTCCGCGAAGTGTTTCCTCACGAGCATGAGGAAACGGTGCCGGTCGCGTTCGAAGAACTTCGCATCACGACGGAGCGCCGCGTTGTCGATCGTGTGCCAGTCGCGCCCGATCGCGTGCGTGCATGGCTTCCTCTCGAGACCTACCCGATGTCGGCTGGCTTGAAGGGTGGTTTGGCAGGAGGCGTGGCGATGGCCGTGCTGGCCTGCGCGTACGGGCTACTTAAGGCAGGAAGCATCTGGTATCCCATCAACCTCCTTGCCGCTACTGTCTATGCACAATCGCTTAGGCTCGGCCCCGCCCAACTGAATTCGTTTCACGCAGACAGTTTCGCGATTGCTCTGGTGCTGCACGGCATCGGATGCATCTTCGTGGGACTGCTCTATGGTGCGATGCTGCCAATGTTCGCGCGGCGGCCGATTGTACTCGGCGGACTGATTGCCCCCATTCTTTGGTCCGGGCTTCTTTACTCGATGATGCAGCTTCTCAACCCGTTGCTTGCAAGCCACATTAACTGGACCTGGTTCATGGCTTCGCAGATAGCTTTTGGGGTCGTAGCGGGCCTCGTCGTCGTGCGGCAGGAACGTGTCTCGACTCGCGAGAACCTGCCCTTCATGGTACGCGCCGGAATTGAAGCTCCGGGAATAATGCCGCCGCGAGAAAACGGGGAGTAACGGCCGTGAACTTATTTCGTCATCTCTGCGTATCGACGGCCCTCGCCGCGGTCCTGGCCTCAGGTTGCCGCGCGCCGCACGGCCAGCCGAGCGAGGGTTCGGAAGTTCTGGCGCCGAGTGACGTTTTGGAATTTGGCACGCTGTATGCGCAAAACTGCGCTGGCTGTCACGGTGCGGGAGGGCGCGGAGGAGCAGCGATTGCGCTGGCCGATCGTGTTTATCTGGCCATTGCGGACGACGCTGTGATCCGCAAAGTCATCGCCAACGGTGTGCGGGGAACGGCGATGCCGGCCTTCGCCCGAAGCGCTGGCGGAATGCTGACCGACGCGCAGATCGACGTGATCACCAAAGGAATTCGCTCGCATTGGAGTCGGTCGGGAATTCTGGACGCGGCTACCGCGCCTTCTTATGCGCCTAAATCAGCAGGGGACGCCCAGCGAGGCGAAGTCGCGTATACGACCTACTGCGAGTCTTGCCACGGTCCGGGAGGAAGCGGTGGACCGAAGGCGAGCGCCATTACCGATGACTCGTTTCTTGCGCTTGTCAGCGATCAGGGGCTGCGCACGATTGTCATCGTGGGCCGCCCTGAATTAGGAGCGCCGGACTGGCGGGGAAACGTGCCTGGCAGGCCCATGTCCGATCAGGAAGTCACCGACATAGTCGCCTGGCTTGCCTCACGGCGGGTTCAGAACCCGGGGCAGCCCTACGCTGCTTCGAATTACACCCAGCACTAGGACTTTGAAGATGTCGAATGAAAATGCCCTCTCCCGCCGCGGATTTTTTACGAAGGTGGCAATGCTCTTTAACGGCTTGGTAGCGGTCGCCCTTGCATTGCCAATCATGCGATTCCTATCTTCTTCGATCACACGCGGCCGCAGAAACGGCTACCTTTCCTGGGTGCCTCTCGGCCCTGTCAGCGAATTTCCAGAAGGCGAAACGCGGCTCGCTACTTTCAAGAATCCCTACGTAACGCCGACGGATGGCAAGACGGCGGACACCGCATGCTGGGTGCGGCGCGTTGAGGGTGATCAATTCCAGGTTTTCGCAGTTAACTGCGCGCATTTAGGCTGTCCCGTCCGCTGGTTTCCGCAATCCGGTTTGTTCATGTGCCCGTGTCATGGAGGAGTTTATTACCGCGACGGTTCACGTGCCTCGGGCCCGCCGGAGCGGGGACTTTTCGAATATCCGCACAAAATTGAGAACGGTTTGGTGACCATTCAAGCCGGTGAGCTACCAACACCCGGATTGAGTGCGGCTCTCACAGGAAAGAAACAGTCATGCGCTGGATGAGACAGATTGGGGAGTGGTTCGATCGGCGGTTGCAGCTCGCGGCCCCGATCCGTGAAGCTGCCGAGCATCCTGTACCTCGAAAAACAGCAAGCTGGTGGTACGTTTTCGGGAGCGCGGCATTTACCGTATTCATCTTGCAGCTCGTGACCGGAATTCTCCTGGCATTGATCTACGTCCCCTCGGCCAGCGAGGCGTGGAGCAGTCTTCAGGCGTTGAACCACGACGTCACGCTCGGTTGGTTCATCCGCGCATTGCATGGATGGGGCTCGAATTTCATGGTGGCGCTAGTCTTGATCCACATGGTTCAGGTGTTTCTATTTGGGGCCTACAAGTTTCCTCGGGAGCTTACTTGGATCGTCGGCGTGTTCCTTTTGCTCATGACGCTGGGCATGGCATTCAGCGGGCAAGTGCTGCGCTTCGACCAAGACGCCTACTGGGGACTTGGCATCGGAGCGTCGATCGCGAGCCGCGTTCCAATTATCGGCCCTGCAATCGTGAAGTTAATGTTGGGCGGACCGATCATCGCGGGCGCGACGCTTTCGCGATTCTTCGCCCTGCACGTCTTCGTGATTCCTGGAATGCTGATTGGTTTCTTATGCCTTCATCTTCTGATGGTGATAAAACTCGGAATCAACGAATGGCCGATGCCAGGACGCATCGTGAAGCGTGCCACCTACATCAGCGAATACCATGAACTGACGAAGAAGGATGGCGCACCGTTTGTTCCTTACGCGATCTGGAAGGACCTGTTCTTTGCCGCATTCATTCTCTTAGCCGTTGCCGCATGCGCTCTGTACTTCGGCCCGTTCGGGCCAACCGGCAGGCCGGACCCTACGATTATTCAGACGGTGCCGAAGCCCGATTACTTCTTTCTGTGGCTCTACGCTTTGCTCTCGTTGCTTCCCCCTTCTATGGAGACTCCGGCGCTACTCATCGGCCCGGTTCTGGTGATTATCGGTTTGCTTCTTCTGCCGTTTCTCTCTGGCGAAGGAGAGAAGAGTTGGCGCCGGAGGCCGATTGCGGTTCTAACCGTCTCGCTCATCGCGATAACGCTGGGGACTTTTACGCATCTCGCCGGATACACCCCGTGGAGTCCGCACATGAATGCCTGGAGCGGCGATCCGGTGCCGGAACGGTTTTTGCGTGGGACGACCGCGCTTCAGCGACAAGGAGCTCTCGTGTTTCAGGTGAAGCAGTGCCGCAATTGCCATTCGCTCGGTGAACTCGGCGGACAAAGAGGTCCGGCGCTCGACCGTGTTGCCGTGCGGCTCACGCAAGACCAGCTCATCCGGCAGGTGATCCAAGGAGGCGGCAACATGCCGGCCTATGGAAAAAACTTGAGCCCAGCGGAAACCACGGCGCTCGTCGCGTTTCTCGAGACGCTGCATCCTGCGGGCCAGGCTCCTGCCCGTGACGCTGCGCGCGATATTGTGCTTAAGGAGAGCGGTACGCATCCTTAGGGGAATTTAATGTCGGTCGAACCCCACAGCGCCATGGGAATGTCGTCATCTTCAAGTGAGACGATCCTTGTTGTCCTCACTCTTGCGTCCTTTATGTATCTGGACGGCTGGCGCCAGCTGCGAGTCTCTTCTGCCAAGGCCATTCCCGGCTGGAGGTTGGCGAGTTTCCTTTTCGGAATGTCCTTAATCTGGGCGGCTCTCGGCTCGCCACTCGTTGTCTATGATCATGACTTGCTGACGGTGCACATGATCCAGCACCTTCTCCTGATGACATTTGCCCCCGCGCTAATCTTGCTGGGTGAACCCCTATTGGCTTTCTCGCATGGACTGCCCCGTTTTGCAAAAATCACATTAGGCCCGTTATTTCAACGTCCATTCGTGCGACGGTTGGGTCGGACGCTTTCTCGGCCGACGTTCTGCTGGACGGTTTCTGCGTTGACGCTGCTCGGATGGCACGTCCCGGCGCTGTTTAAACTCGGGATGCACTCGGAAGTGTGGCACTCGGTCGAACAAGCGTCGTTTTTGGCAGCTGGGTTTCTTTTCTGGTGGCCGGTTGTTCAGCCTTGGCCGAGCGTGGAGACTGGGCCGCAATGGTCCATCCTTTTATACCTGTTTCTTGCCACGTTGCCTTGTGACATCCTCTCCGGATTTCTTGTCTTCTCCGACCGCGTTGCGTACCCGGTGTACTTTTCCATGCCGCGGCATTTTGGATTTTCTGTCATAGCAGATCAGCAGTGCGCCGCCGCGCTGATGTGGAGCTGCGTCACGCTTGTCTATCTCGTACCCGCAGCGATTCTCAGCACGCGGCTGCTCTCGCCACGAAGTCTCCATAATGGCTCCATGCGCTCGGAACTGAGTGGCAGTATTGCAGCGCAAACGGAACCGCAGCACTTGTAGGCTGCCTACAGCAGTGCGTGCCATGGTGCGAAATGAGGACGAGCGGGCGAGGGCGCTGCGCGACATGGGTGCAGAGGTCGTGGTCGGCAATCTGCTCGACCTCGACTCGATGCATCGGGTGATCGACGGCGGCGACACGATGTACTTCGGGCTGTCGGTTTAGGATGACTATTTGGACGCGATTGTCTCGAAGGGAAGCTGCTAGGGATCCCGCCTGAAGCCGTGGGTGAGAATAAAAGGAAACCACACGCACGAACGCCCTGAGTGTGGAACCGTGCTCTGACATCCTCGCGCGCATCCTGACTGAACGCTCTCATCGCCGGCCTTCGGCTTGATGGAGGTTGCCTCGTGACCTAACTCTTCCAACGGCTCAAGCGCGGAAGTGTTTAACCGAACCCCAAACGCCGGGTGATGCCTTACTTCTTTACTGGTGGCGGATAATTCTTCAGAAGCTTCGCGACCGCCTTGTTGATGTTCTTTTGTTTCTTATCGGGCTTGGCCTTGGGATCCAATGTCTTCGACGCCGATCCCCGCCACACCAGCTGTTTTGTCGCGGGGTCGTACATGCTCAAATCCAGGCTGCCCACATAGACGGTGGAGGTCGAACCGTAGGTCGTCGTGCTGCCCATCCCACCATAGCCGTACCATCCTCCCCCCCAGCCTGGACCGTAGCCCCAACCGGTATTAAAAGAGGTAAACTCCTTCTCCTGACCAACGGCAGTCTGATAGCCGATGTATAGATCGGCGTTGTCTGTATCCGTTTTCGTCAGCCCTTTCCTGGCAAGTTCCCCATCCATAGCGCTCGTTAACGCCTTTTGCGTGAGTTCATCGGGCAGCTGAGCGCCCTTGATCTCCACCCACTTATAAGTCTTGAATTTCGAAAAGTCCTTATCTTTGTCAAAGTCGTAGCGAACGTCCTGGGCAACGGCAGGCGTTACGCTCGCCAAAAACAGAGCAACCGTTAGAAGTGTTAACCTTTGCATACCCCTTCTCCTTTAAAAGACCGAATCTGTTCTGCTTGCGGAGACCATCGAGCGAGTGGCGTCACCAGTTGTCGTCCGTGGCGTGCCAGGTTTTGTCCGGGTCGTAGAGTTCCATGCTCTTGAAGAGGTTGAGGGTGTCCGGGCCCAAGTCCTTCTGATAGACAATTCCGTTATGGCTGACGATGAATGTCTTCACACCCGTTACGCGGTAATCGGCGGGTGCGGCAGCGAGAGCAAAGCCTCCAATCATCGCTCCTTCCACCACAAAGTCCATTCGGCCCAATGGCGCCGAGGGGCCTTGCCCTTTCAAAATCTTGAAATAGTAGCCGTGATAAGGCATGGCTTTCGACGTGTAGCCTTCCTCGAGCGCTTTGGCAATTCCTTCGCTAATGGGTCCACCCAAGCTTCCATCTTCGTTTCGCCAAGCTAGACCATCCCGCTTTCCGGGAGAACTGATAATCCGCTGCGCATACTGATTCACCTCGGCACCATCGTGCTTCTCCAAAGCGTATTGGCGCTGCGCGTCCACGTAACCGCGGCAAATCTGGATGGCATCCAGTTCGTTCGAGCCGATGCGCCGCAAAAGGATTTCCTCGCGGCCTTCCTTGGTGTCGAAAAGCCACTTTCCGTTTCGCTGGACGATGGGAATGGGCAGGGGCCAATCGTCATCGCCGACAGAAAGGATGACCCGCTTGGAATCTTCGGGGTCCGCAGTAACCTCGGTCTTCTCGCGGGCCTTCGCCGCAAAGGCGACAGCCTTGTTTTTGTCTTGAACGGGGTCTTCGGAAGACACCAAATCCTCGCCGTCCGCGCCGAGAATCTCCCTCAGGGCAGACAAATCAAAGTCTTCCGCCGCCTGGATGAAAGCGTCGGCAGCTTCTTTGGGCGTAGCGAATTCCTTCTGTGTGCTTTGCGGTGTTGCGGGAGATAGCGCCAGAAGACTGTACGCCAGAACGAACACCAAGCCTGCCAGTGCGGCATTTGCTACGACCTCATGCACCACTCTTGTCTTCCTATCCTTTTCCTTCTTCACGGCGTGATTACCTCCGGCGTCCGCCACCACGGCCTCCTCCTCGGGCTCCCATGCTGGACGCGCCGCGTGCACTGCTGGAACGCGCGCTGCTTCCGCTCAGCCCGCCCGAGCCGCCACCAAAACCGCCTCCCCGGCTGCCAGAACCGGAGCCTGACGACACGCTTCGGTTGCCCATGCGATCGCCGCCACCCGCCCCGCCAGACCGGTTTG
>DATAIH010000001.1:0-14347 GCA_036262755.1 Candidatus Acidiferrum sp. | reverse complement strand
GTCTCCTCATTTCCGCCAGAAAATGGGATCGCCCATCCACAATGGAATCCTGGATTCGTATCGTCGCGCCGGTTGTCAGCGATGACAAACGCAACTTGCTCGAGTGAATAGGTGCCCCCATGAGTGCCAAAACCGCATTGGATCCGATTGCGCGCAGAAAGATTGGATGATCAATTTCTCGCCGAGCCGTGTTTCCATCTCTTGTTGCACAATAACGGGGGAAGGTGGTTAGGCGGCAAATCGCCAAGACTCCCTGCGCCCAAATCAACTCTGCGGTTAGCTCGTTGTTCAGCCAGGTGTAAGACCTGTCGAGGGGAGATGCTCGTGTGTAACAACTGTCCCTTGGGTCAGGTCCAAATCCCGCGCGAAGTTGTCAAAATCAGGTGTCACACACCGTCAGGCGCTGCTCAAATCGGGCTTTGAGGATTTGTACCGTCCTGACTCCAGTCGCTGGACCACAGAACGAAGGTTTTCCCGTCAAGACGTTCGCTGATCGAGGAGGTCCTAAACGGCTTTGCAGTCCGTCACCGAGGAACCCACTCGTCCGACGCGCCGATACCCGCGCATCTCTCTGCCAAACGGAATGCCAGTGAGTTGGTATGGCGGCGACCTGCAACTTTTTTCGCGTGTCAAAACTCTGGGTATGGGCGGCTTGTTCATCTCCACGACTGACCCGCCGCCGGTGGGCACGAAAATCAGACTAGCTTTTGATGTGCCCGGCGGAAGCGTACGCGCGGACGCCGTCGTCCGGGACATCATCCCCGGCGAGGGCCTCGGTGTCGAGTTCACACAAATGGCCTTGGGAGATAAATTCCTGTTGCAAAAGCTGATGAATCGTTTGCTGCAGTGACTTGGTAACAGGAAGGGAAAGCTACCCCGAGAACGTCAAAGGTCGGTCGGTATCCGCATCCTTCCTTCACAACGCAACGGTTTCCATGTTCGAACGCGAGGGCTTCAAGCGATCCCGTCGCCTAGGCAAGAGCCATTGGGTAGTAATCAAAGTCGTCCGCAAATCCCCGCGGGAAGCAACTCGCAAGTCACGCTAGGAACTCGCTCACTGAAGACCCCCTGTCGACCGGCATGGTGGAGTTTTGGAAGAGGGTTCGCGACTGGGACCTCGCCTGCGGTGGACAAGCGGGCTATGTGTTCGACTAGGTGTCATCGGCGACAAATCCCGCTTGACTACGTTCAGGACGCGTTTATCTAATAACTTCGCGGTTCGTGCCCAACTCCGGCGAAGGATGCAATTCCGACATTTTTTGACACTGCGAGCGATTCATGACCTGTGCCCTCGGGAGCTCAAAAATGGGAAAGCTTGGAATAGAACAGCTTTCGCTGACCTAAAAAACAGCCACAGGGAGGTAGATCACATGATTCGGTCTTCACGTGCTCTAGGAATCGTTCCAAGTCTTCTGGCGCTCCTGATCGCGAGCCCGTTATCGCGGGCGCAGGAGCCAAACGCGCAGGAGTCCAAGCAGCCGATGGTCTACGAGGGTGCCGTCGGCGGGTTGAGAATCCTCGAAGAGGGCCAACCGCCGGCAATGATCCATGCCACCCTTGACGATATGAAACGGTTTCGCGAGGCCAACCCCCACGCGAAGGCAGCCACTACCCCGCCGGAACTGAGCTACCACGGCGGCATCGGCGGCATCGGCGTTGAGACGGCGCCCAAGGTGTATCTGGTGCTTTGGGGCTCGCAGTGGAATAACAATGACCCAAGTGGCGAGGCAGGCATTCTGCAGTCCTTCTACAACGGCGTCGGCGGCAGCGCTTGGCTGAACAGCGTGACACAGTATTGTCAGGGCGTGCCCAGCGGCACCGTCTATTGCAACGGCTCAGGGACTGCCGCGGGCGAGGGCGGTAAGGCCTCCATTCTGCTCGGGGTGTGGTTTGACAATGCTACCGCCGCTCCTCGAAGCCCCCGGCAGTCGCAGATCGCGGCCGAGGCGGTGCGCGCCGCGCAGCACTTCGGTAATACGATGTCTTCTGACAATGCCAGTGCACAATATGTGATCGCCACCGCGACAGGAAACAACTCCAAGGGGTTTAAGACACAATACTGCGCGTACCACAGCGCAACCGGCTCGACGGTCGGCAACGTCGCCTACACGAACCTGCCGTACATCACCGATGCCGGCGCGAGCTGCGGCGCCAACTTCAATGGACTGGGCCCAAATGCCGGCATCACCATCGTTGGCGGTCACGAGATGGCCGAGACGGTAACCGACCAGTTCCCGAACGGCGGGTGGCTGGACCCGAGCGGCGCCGAGAACGGCGACAAGTGCGCCTGGATCCCTTCTGGGCAAGGCGGCGCCGCCGCGGATGTCACCTTAGACGGAGGCAGTTTCCCCGTGCAGTCGCTGTGGAGCAACGCCTCGAACGGCGGCGCGGGCGGCTGCGTCCTTTCGTATCCTTAGATCTCACCTAGGCGGTGAGACTTCCAATTCTGATGGGGCCCATTGCGCCGCAGGCATTCCGCCTGTGGAGCCAGGGATAGCTGCAAACCAACTTGGCTTAGAACTCCGCTCGCTTTGGGCTCGGTATATTCGGACACTCGCTGCCCCTGTGTGTTCGGAGGGTGGCAGTAGTTCAGCTAGCTGCTGATTTGCCCGAAATCATGTTGCTGCCGTAACGTTGGGCTCTAGGCGTTCCCTACCTGCCCTTACTTGGCCGCCGCTGCGGCCAGCGCCTGAAGGCGTTCCTTGTTGATTTTCAGCACGACTCCGGCGTTGCGGTCAGCCACCTCGCTCACTTTGTACTCCGCTGATGTGCCCAGGACTTCCGCCACTTCCGGCGGCGTCAAGGCATATTTCTCCTCAAGCCATGCCGCCATATTTGCGGTTGCCTCTCGGAACGCTTCGTCAATCGACCCATTCAGTCCCATGGCCATGATGTGCGTCGCCGACTCGAGTCTCGGTCCCGGCACTCGTTTCCCGGGGATCACGTCCACGGTGAACTCTACGTCCATCGACGTCTCGAGCGCGTTGCCGTTCAATTCGCCGTCGCCCTGCGCCGCGTGGCCGTCACCTAGATAAAGCAGGGCACCAGGCGTCCTCACCGGCAAATAAATCGTCGCTCCCTCGATCACTTCATTAAAATCCATGTTCCCCCCAAATCCCCCGGAGTCGCCTGTTCCCGGAGGCGGCGATGCGGGAGGCGGAGCGGTCGCCACGCATCCCAGCATCGGTCGCAGCGGCACGGAATAATGCGCTAAACGCTCGGATGGTTTCTCGAGTGTCGCTACGCCGTGCACCGTGTCTAGATGCCAGCGCACGGATTTCCCTCCATCCTTCATCTTCAAGGCAAGATCCGTGCTCAGTCCGCGGGGAACGACCGCGTCGTCGCTGATCGCCCAATCGCGGTTCAAGCGTACCCGTGTCAGTCGCACCACCAAGGTGTCTCCCGGCATCGCCGTCTCCACAAAAAAGGGCCCCGTCTCTGGATTTCCTCCGAGTACGCGCGTCACGCCTTTCTCATCCGTCCCGCCTGCATCCACGGTCGTGGTATGCACGGTATCCCCCGGTGAGACGGTCAAAACCGGTTTGTTCACCGCCGAAAATTGCCGGTAAAACGCTGTGGGCGTGAATTCGTGCCGTTGGGGCGCACCTACCCGGCGCTGAGGAGGGTTAGTCGCGGTGAACGCATGGGTGGACGGATGCGCCGGGTCGCTGGCGTCGGTGAAGACGATTGTCCCGGACATGGTTCCGTCTTTCACCGTGGCTGTGCACGCCTCGGTTCCGCCCTGCTCGTCTTTGGCAACAAAATGAATCGTATTGCCCGTGACTGTCCCCTCAAGCTTGTCGCCCGCAAAATCTCCAGCAAGTTTTCCCGTCTCTTCCTGCAAATGCATCTGGTAGAAAAGCGCTGTTCCGTAAAAGTCCGCATTGACGATCCATCGGCCGGAGACGCCGGCGTTAGATGCACGTGCTGCATCTTGCGCATCCGCCGCGCGAGATCCGTTCGCCGATACGATTCCAGAAAAAACCAGAGAGAAAAGTGAGACAAAAAAGGACGAAACCTTCAGCATGTCCACACCTCCGTGGTCTGATTCAACGGAAAAAATACACGGAATACCAGGAAAAGGAAAACGAGCCGCCGGATCCGGTAAAACCGAGTGACTGGTCTTTGCCCGAACTCCCGGCAAGCGCGCCGATGCACTAAGGTTTACCTAAGATACCTGATTGAGCAGCGGAAGCGAAGTGCCGCAAAGACCGCAAGTGCGCGTTTGACTCGCTGTTCCCGACAAACCAGGTCGCTCAGAAACAGCGAAGAGACATGTAACCGGATTGTCGGAACGGCGGGCAGGTGCGACTACGCGACAAATTCCACCATGCCGGTGGACAGGTCATACATCGCGCCGGTAATTTGGATGGTTCCCTTCTTCTCGAGATCTTCTAGGATTAGACTCCGGCGACGAATCTCGCCAAGCGCAAGCACCACATTCGTCCGGGCAACGGCATCCACATAAGGTCCGTTCTTGCTGGACTTCTCTCCGTCAAATTTCGTTGCCGGGATGGCCGGTTTGATTCGCGCCAGGAGTCCGGTAAGGTTGCCGAGCACCACGTCGTTGATCGCGCCTTTCACCGCCCCGCACGCGGTGTGCCCCAGAACCAGCGCGATTTTAGCGCCCGAAACGGCACAGGCGAACTCCATACTGCCAAGCATGTCGTCATTCACGACGTTGCCTGCAACTCTGCCAACGAACGTATCACCAATCCCTGCATCGAATATGATTTCCGCGGGCACTCGCGAATCGAGACATCCAAGTACCACAGCCGCTGGGTACTGCCCAGCCGCACTAGCGCGCTTCTCAGCGAGATAATCGCGCGTTGTCATTTTTCCTGTCCGGAAGCGCTCGTTGCCTTTCTTTAACTCCTCAATCACCTGGGACGGACTCATGCTGTCACGCCGCTCCTTTGTCAGGGAGCCACTCCGGCTGGTCGCCATTTGAACCAACGATAGGCGGGCCAGCGGAGCGGCAGCGCACATCCCGAGGGTCGTCCCGAGAAAATCTCGACGGCCCAGGGACTGGCTATCTCGAGAATTCGGCGTGCTCATGACTTCCTCCATACTTCAAATGTGCAGGCGTGCACTCTAGAACCTCTCTCGTTCGGCTCAGGTTGGCAAACCGGCACTGGTTCTGAGGTTCCCCTGAAATCGCAGTACGTTCGTTCCTAATTTTTGAGTGTGGCGGCTTCCATGTTATCTGTCAGTTTTACCAGTCGGGATGGGAGTCCCAGGCGGGTCATTAGGCCGGGTGCGCCGCAGAAAAGATGATGATCCACGGCGGGAGTTAAACCCGCCTGCGACTCGACGTTTTGCTCAAAAGATTCATGAAAGCAGAAAAGACAGTAGGTTGTGGGGAAACAAACATGTGTCGGTGACGACGCGGCGGAAACGACGGTTCACCACCAACTCGGTATGCTAGACCGGCCGATTGCGACGGCCCGGTGACCATCTAAGTTTTGTCTTTAGTTCCTCATAGGCGTTGAACGCGATCGGACAGATCGCAACATTGTCAATCACGCCCATCAGGCGGGTGGTAAAGTGTGGTTTCTCCAGGTGGGGATACGACCTGCAGACCTCCGGTCTATTCTCGTAAATCGAACAAAGCTTTCCGTCCAGCATCGGGCACGGCGGATTCACCGCGCCTTCGGTCATAAATTGTTTCTCGAACGCTTCGATCGATTGTCCGAGCGTTTTTGCAATGGTGTGAAGCTCGCTTTTCTTGAATTCCGTTTGCAAGGATCGGCAGCAATTTGCGCATTGCGTGCAGTCGATAAGGGCGAAGTACTTCTGGCTCAGCGCCTTGACCACGCCGTCGATGTCATTGGGAGCGTTCTGTTTTAGCCAGGACCGGAATTCCCAGTTTTCGTCGTCATGCTCTTGTGAAAGCTCGCGGATCCTGGATAGATCGGTCTCCATCTGAGGAGCAGCGAAGCGCTTCCGGTTTGCTGGTTTCATCCGAGCCTCGTAGCCCAGGGTCGATTCATGCCCAGGGACCCCTTGCTGTACAAACCCTTGCGTTGTCGGGCCTCCGGACGGGCGACGCTTATAGGGCGCTCGTTGTCGGATCCGGCGCGAATCAAGCGTGGCGGACAGATTCCATCGGATCGGTCCGTAGCCAGCGACGTGCAGCCGAATAGGCCGTGAGCACGGTCACACCGCCCATCGTCAGCGCGACCGCCGCGAACACGGTCCACTCCACCGGACGGATTCCATAGAGGAAAGACCGCACGAGCGCACTCGCGATAACTCCGCCGAGGACTCCCAAAAAGACTCCCGTGGCCGCGACTATGCCGGTTTGCCGCAGAATCATGTTCCACAAATCCCGAGGGCTTGCGCCCAGAGCCGCGCGAATGCCCAGCTCTTTTTTTCGCCCGCTGACGGAGTAGAAAACCGCGCCGTAGAGGCCCACCGTTGCCAGCATAAATGCCAAGCCACCGAACCCGACAATGCAGAACAGGGTGATCCTGGGTACAAAAAGAGCGAAGTCGAGCCAATCGTCGATCGTCAACGTTAGATAGGACAAGCCGGGGGCGGCTTTCTCGAGCGCTTCCAATAGCGGGCTAAGCCACCGACGCGGTGCCCCCTTCGTGCGTGCCAACAGATAAACCGCCGGTTGGTAGTGCTGGTTCAAATCGAAATACATGAATGGGCGCGGGGGCTCGTCGATATCGACGTATTTGCCATCGGCGACCACACCCACAATTGCCGCGATGCGATGGCCGTTTTCAATTTCGACGGTTTTGCCAATGGGATTCTGTCCGGGCCAGTATTTTTCCGCCATCAGATGATTTACGACGACGACTTCCGGAGCTTTCGGCGCATCTGCCGACGTAAACACGCGTCCCGTTAGCAGCGGGATTCCCAGCGTGGAAAAGTAATTCTCGTCAACCCTGACAAATGCGACGTTCTCTTCGGCACGAGCGGACGCTCGCGAATCTCCCACGCGAATTTGTTCGATGCTGCCTTCGTTTTGGCTGACAGGAATATCGCCGGCGAGCGAGACGGACTCGACTCCATACATCTGCGAGGCCGTTTCACGTATTTTGGCGTAAAGTTGGCGTCCTTGGTCTCCGGAAACGGATTGCAAACCCGCGTCCAAAATGGCGATGTTCCGAGTCGTGAATCCCAGATTGACGTGCCGAAGATTCGTGAGGCTTCGAAGGCAAAGCCCGACGCCAATAAACACCAACGTACAAACCGCGACTTGCACCGCCACCAAGGAGTTTCGAATTCTGCCTTTGCGCGTGCCGCCGACCGCAATTTCTCCGCTGAGCGCGCCGGCGAGGTTCGGCGTGGAAGAGTAAATACCCGGCACCAGACCGGTGGCCAGACCGACAGCAAAAACCAAGGCTGCCGTCGCGGCCATGACCGTCATATCCGGGCGGAAATCGATGGTAAGGGGAAGGGAGCCGAGGCCGGGGATGTACGGCTTGAAATGCAGCAACTGCCGGAGTCCAAGAAATGCAAGGAAAAAGCCGAGCACGCCGCCGGCTCCGGCGATGAGCGTGCTGTCGACAAGGACTTCGCGAATCAACTGCGCTCGCGTCGCTCCCAACGCAGCGCGCACCAGAGTTTCGTGGCGTCGCGTAGCCGCGAGCGCCAGAAGAAGATTCGCGACGTTTGAACATGCTGCGAAGAGAACCAAGCCCACGATCGCGAAAATAATCGCCGAGATGGCCCTCGCGGAGGACACCGAATCCTCCGGCACCATGCTGGTTTCCGTCACCCGGGCGATGCGGTCCTTATTCGTCTTCGGATAAGCGGCGGCGAGCCGCTTTGAGATGGTTTGAAGATTGGCAAGCGCCTGCTCGCGGGTCACGCCCGGCTTTAGTCGTCCCACCATACGAAGAGGGCGAACCGTGCGGTCGGTCCTCCAAACAAGCCCTTGGTGATTCACTGTTACGTCGGTAGATAACGGATACCACAGGTCCGGCAGGTCGCTGAAAATCGTCCCGGCAAAGCTTTTCGGCATCACCCCGATTACCGTCAGCGGGACGCTGCTTCGGGTCACCGTCTTTCCCACGATATTGCGGTCCGCTCCAAGCCAGCTCCAATAGGAATAGCTCAAGACCGCGAGCGCCGATGGCTTGTCGTCATCGCCTCGTGCGAACACGCGCCCGAGCAGCGGCTGCACACCGAGAACCGAGAAGTAGGTATCCGACACCGCGTTGCTCAGCCCGGCCTTGGTACGACGGTCGTAGACGATGGGGTCCATCGAGATGGAATAGGGGAAGGCCATCAAATCCGAGAAGACCTCGTTGTGGTCACGATAAAACGTGTAGTCGTCGTAGCAAATGCCGCTGAATTCCTCGGTTGGTGTCGAGCTATAGACGGTCAAGAGGCGGTCCGGCCCGAAAACCGCGGGAGGCCGAAGCAGCAGCGCGTTGAAAACACTAAACCCGGCCGTGCCGGCCGCCATCGCAAGAGCCAGGGAAGAAACGGCGATGAATGTCAGCTTCCCATGTTTTTTCAGAATGCGCAGGGAAAACCGGATACTGGACCAAAGCGCCATGTTCGCTCCTAGCAGGAAGCCACTCAAGATCGGCACCCGAATTTACCATGATTTGGCTCACGGTAAGTCCGTCCCGGCAGCAACTTCGGTGATACACCTCCAACGAGACGCGAATCAGAACCCATCGGAATCGATCCAACCTCTTTCGGAGACAAAACCCTGGATATGCCGAGGACCGAACTTTCTCTGGCACCGGTGAGTCGTTGGGCGCGTAGAATGAATTGGCCTTTAAGGTTGGATTGCGGAGGGAGCCATGAAACGGTCCGCTCTTGTAGTCGCCTGTGCTTCAGCGACATTGCTCATCATGGCGGGAAGTTCAAGCCGGGAATATGCCCATGCGTCTACTGCTTTCGGCCAGTCGGACGGGAAGTCCGCGCCGACAGCAAACCTCGCCCGCATGGAACAGGTGGTCGAATCCTTTGTTAACGATAAACAGTTCATGGGAGCCGTGCTCGTTGCTCGCGGAAACGACGTCTTACTCGATAAGGGCTATGGCTTCGCCAATCTTGAGTGGCATGTTCCGGACTCTCCCAAAACGAAATTTCGATTGGGATCGATCACGAAACAGTTCACCGCGGCAGCAATCCTGCTTCTAGAGGAACGGGGAAAACTGAAGGTGGACGATCCGGTCAAGAAGTACATGCCGGACGCACCGGCGGCGTGGAGCAAGATCACCATCTTTAACCTGTTGACGCACACGTCGGGAATCCCGAACTTCACAAGCTTCCCCGATTACCGAAAGCTCGAACCCTTCGCGGCGACACCCGAGGAGCTCGTCATGCGCTTTCGCGACAAACCGCTTGATTTCCAGCCGGGCGAGAAATGGAATTACAGCAATTCCGGATACGTCCTTCTGGGATACCTGATGGAGAAGATCAGCGGAGAAAGCTACGCCCAGTTTGTCGAGGACAACCTCTTCAAGCCCCTAGGCATGGTGGACTCGGGCTACGACTCGAACTCCGCCGTCATTGAGGATCGTGCGTCGGGATACGCTCCTAGCCAAAACGGAATCGTCAATGCGGGTTACATCGATATGACGATTCCACTCTCCGCGGGGGGGCTCTATTCGACAACCGAAGATCTGCTGCGCTGGGAACAGGGCCTATTCGGAGGAAAACTGCTTTCGGCTGCCTCGTTGAAGAAGATGACCACGCCATTCAAAAACGACTACGCATTCGGCCTCGGCGTACGCTCTGTTAACGGCCACGAAGAGATCGCGCACGGAGGCGGAATAGAAGGTTTCAATACAGCACTGGCCTACTATCCCGACGAAAAGCTCACGGTAGTGGTGCTCGCGAATGTGAACGGGCCGGCCCAGGAGATTGCGACGGATCTGCACACGATTGTCGAGGGCGGAAGCGTGGTGCTCATGTCGGAGCGCAAGGTGGGGAAGATTGATCCGAAAACATTCGACGGCTACGTGGGCAGCTATCAATTGGCGCCAGGCGTCATCGCAAAGGTCAGCAGGGAGGGCGACCGTTTCATGACCCAGCTAACCGGGCAGGGACCGGTTGAAATATTCCCCGAAGGCGATCATGATTTTTTCGCCAAGGTCGTCAACGCACAGATTACGTTTGTCACGAACAGTCAGGGGCAGGCGACCGAGCTGATCCTGCATCAAGGCGGCCGGGATCAGCACGCACCTCGGGTCGAGCGGGTAACCGGGGAGCCCAAGGAGCACAAGCAAGTCCAGGTCAATACCAAGCTATGGGACGGCTACGTCGGCAACTACCAACTAGCGCCGAATTTCTCGATTGCCATCACCCGTGAAGGCGACCACCTCTTCGAGCAGGCCACCAGTCAGCCGAAGTCCGAAATCTTTCCGGAGAGCGACAAGGATTACTTCCTGAAAGTGGTCGACGCCCAGCTCACGTTCGTAACCGATGCCCACGGCCGCGCCACAGAGCTGATCCTTCACCAAGGGGGAGCCGACCAACACGCCAAGCGAGTGGAGTGAGGGCGCGGCGCTATGCCGGCCAGGGAAAGCGATCGAATCGCAAGACCCAGTCGCACAAGTCACGGTGGCCGAAGCCACTACAGGATGATGGCGTTTGGGTGCGCGCGCGCGAAACCGGAAACCGCACCGGACCCTTCGCCCCAGGATCGGCAAGCAGCAAGCTGTCCACAGAGGTCCCAATTGACGGAACAAAAGTCTCGCCCAAACGTTTAAATTACAGGCCGAGTCGCTTGAGGGCCAGCCCAAAAGACCTAAGGTGCAGGGCGGTTTGACAGGGGGGCGAACATGCGAGGTTTTTTCTTTTTGCACACCTTTATCCAAGACCTTAAGTATGCGGCGCGCAGTCTGCGCAAAAATCCCGGTTTTGTCTCCGTTGTGGTTGCCTCGCTGGCGCTGGGCATCGGAGCCAACAGTACCATCTTTAGCGTGATGAACGCGCTGCTGTACAGGCCACTGCCGTATCGCGGCGCAGACCGGATGGTGGCCATTTGGGAAACGGCGCTGGGCCATCCCGATCAGTGGCAGCCTCCGCCGATCGCCGAAGTGCTCGATTGGCAAAAGCAGAGTCATGTCTTCGAAGAGATCGCGTTAACGAGCGGCACGGAATCCTCTATTCTTTCGGGTGCAAGCGGGTCCGAGCCGATTCGCATTCAGGACGTCACGCCGAATTTTTTCGATCTGCTGCGCGTCAAACCTGTACTCGGGCGAACTTTTGTTGCCGACGAACAGCAGGAACTCACCGAGGCGGTAGTTATCAGTGATGCGTTCTGGAAACGGCATTTCCATGGCGACCCGGGCGTGCTTGGGAGAACCTTCACGAATCACAACACCGGAATTGTCTCTACGGTCGTCGGCATCATGCCTCCGGGATTTGCTCCGTTTTACGGCGACCCCATTGACCTGTGGCAGCCGATCAATCCAGCGAACGCCCGGTATGCGGCGCGGCAGGATCATTGGCTCATGCCTGTGGCGCTGCTAAAGCCGGGCGTGACCCTGGCACAAGCGCAGGCGGAAATGGAGGTGATCGCTCGCCAGCTCGAACAGGCCTACCCCGCGACAAACAAAGGTATCGGCAAAAAGGTGCAGCCTCTGCACGAAGCCCTTTTCGGCTGGGCCCGGCAGCCGTTGTATCCCTTGCTCGGCGCTGTAGCTTTTGTTTTGTTAATTGCGTGTGCAAATGTGGCGAACCTTTTGCAGTCCCGGACGGAAACGCGACGAAGCGAATATGCGGTGCGAGCTTCCTTGGGAGCCGACCGGCGACGGCTGATGCAGCAACTCTTCGCCGAGAGCGGCGTGCTGGCATTGCTCGGTGGAATCCTCGGCGCGGCCCTGGCCCATTGGGGCATTCAGATTTTCCGCGCGCTGGTGGGCGATTTTCCGAGCGCCGAGAGCATTTCGATTGACGCGCGCGTGCTGGTTTTCACCCTGGCGATCTCCGTCTCAACAGCATTCATTTTTGGACTTATACCCGCGCTGCAGGCGTCGCATCCCGATCTCAACAATGCCCTGCGGGAAGGTGGGCGGCGAACGGTTGCTGGATCGCGCGGAATCACGCGTCACGCTCTGGCGGTGAGCGAGGTGGCGCTGGCGATGGTGCTGCTCATCGGCGCGGGCCTGTTGATCAACTCCATCTTGCGCCTGCAGCGCGTGAATCCCGGATTCGACTCGAGTAACCTGCTGACCATGAGCATTCAATTGCCCGAAGGCGGCCAGTACATGCATCGTGTGCCCGGCGGGGACATGGAACAGGCCATGCCGGCGGTGAATGCATTTTACAAACAACTGCTGGAAAGGGTTGCTGCGCTGCCTGGCGTCGAATCCGTTGGTTCCATCACGGGTCTTCCCACGCAGTTCTCCGAAGGGTACACCTTCTCGATCCTGGGACACGCGGAACCGCTGCCGGACCAAAGGCCGCGTGCCGGCTACAACGAAGTCACTCCGGACTTTTTCCGCACGCTCAAGATCCCGCTGAAAAAGGGGCGCTATCTTGATGACCACGACACCGAAGCTGCACCTTGGGCGGTCGTCGTGAACGAAACGTTTGCGCATCGCTTCTTTCCGAACGAGGACCCGATCGGGCAGGAGATTCTGTTGCGTTACGACCCGTACCCGGTAAACGAGCGGCTCCCCCGGCAGATTGTCGGGGTCGTCGGCGACGTCAAACACTGGGGCCTGGGCCAACCGGCGCCGCCGTTCATGTATGCGTCGCATTGGCAGCAGCCCGCGGTGTATCCGGGAGGGGCGATTGTTGCTCACTTATGGCAAACGCTTGCGATACGGACGGCTCCCGGCGCGCACCGCCTGGGTGACCTGGCAGTGTCGGTGAAAAAGATTGTGTCGGAACTCGATCCCGACCAGCCGGTTGGCGAAGCGAGGACGATGGATCAGGTCCTCTCGCGGTCGATGGGCGACTATCACGCGTACACGGAACTCTTGGGAATCTTCGCGGGCATCGCCGTGCTGCTGGCCGTGACGGGCATCTACGGCGTGATGTCTTATTTTGTTAACGAACGCACGCGCGAATTTGGGATCCGCGTTGCCCTCGGCGCGCAATCCGCCGACGTTTTAGGGATGGTAGCGAAGACCGGTTTGCGGCTGGCGGTGATGGGAGTCGCCATAGGGGCTCTCTTGGCGTTGGGGGTCACGCGCGCAATCACGGCGGTACTGTACGACGTCAAGCCTTGGGATCCGATGACCTATGCCGCAGTTGGGCTCGCGCTAACTACGGTAGCTTTGTTGGCTTGCTTTATTCCGGCCCGGCGCGCGACCAAAGTCGATCCGATCACCGCATTGCGCTACGAATAATGCCTGGCGCGATCCCGATGAACGCAGCCGTCTCGCCGGCCACGAGTGATCGAGTCAACCGCGCGCCAAGGAATTTCAGGCCAATTACAGGTGACGCCGAAGGCCCCGAAATTTGCAAAGGATGTTAGCCGTCTTTTTAGGAATGGCCGGCATTGAACCACAGCGTACAAACGAAAAGGGATTGCCCCTCGCGCTTTCCTGTGCCGTGAAGCTCCTGATCGGTCAGCCAGAGTATGGCATCGCCACGACTGTGCGAGACGTTTTCCACTTTGCCATGCGGCCCTAAGGTCCTGTCGTGCGCCGAGCTTTCCGAGTTAGTTACCGTTGAACAATCTGAGCCGCTCAACCACCACTGCCTTCACCTCGCGCACGACGTCCGGCAGCACCTTGTACGGCGCTACGGACCCGGCGTCTCTCCCGAGCGCCTCTGCGAGTCCTCGCCGCCAAGCTACGCGCAATTCTGTGTTGATGTGGATCATAGAGATGCCCGCCTTAATCGCCTCGCGGAAGTCCTGGTTGTCCGTCCCGGACCCTCCATGCAACGTCAACGGTATACCTGCGATCTTCTTGATGGCTGCGATTCGCTGGATGTCCAGCCTCTTGCGCTCCGTTCCTCGGATCATGCTTCGAAGCATCCCGTGCGTTGTTCCCACCGAGGGCGACAATAAATCCACCTTCGTTCCCGCAACAAATTCCCTGGCCTCCTCAGGCTCCGTCAGCCGGATATTGTCGGGCCGCTTCTCATGGATTTCCGATCCCGAGCCCACATAGCCGACTTCCCCCTCCACCAGAATCGACGGGCGAATGGACTTCACGGCTTCCGCCGCGCGCCGCGTTTCCGCAATGTTCTCCTCGAGCCGCTTTTCCGACGCATCGAATACGATCATGTCAAATCCAGCCCGGGCGGCCTCTTCCGCTTTCGCGATCGAATGCGTGTGGTCCGCATTCAGAAAAAGCTCTCGACCCTTTTCCTCCCGTATGCTCTGTACTAACGCTGCCGCCTGTCGCACTCCCAAAAATTCCCGCTCACTCTCTGACACTCCCATGACGACCGGCACGCCGAG